>JAFYOM010000276.1 GCA_017560165.1 Parabacteroides sp. | reverse complement strand
GTTGGTGTGGGTGTGGGTGTTGCTGTTGTCGTTGTCGTATTAGCCGAAGTCAAATTACTCGATCGAACTTCTTTGTACTCGTTATAATCATTATCCTCATCGATGTCGTTCTCCTCACCATTATTGTTAAGACCCTTTCGAGTTGGAGTCGAATCAACTACTCCTACAACATCGATTCCTTCAGATAATGATGCATTCCCATTGTTTGATACCATACCGTTATCAATAACATGTTTTGGATTCGATGAAGAAGTGAATTCACCACTTTTATAAATACTTGGAATATCACCCGATTTGAGATCGAGATGATCTCCTTTACCACTGTTGACTTCATCTGAATTGTCTAAAGGTTGAAATAGATTTGGTTTTCTGGAGAAGAAGGTAGGTGTATTCATAGTTGTTTCTTCACCCGACATTGGCATACTGGTACGTTTTTGATTGTATAATTGCGTTTCCTCTCTCCGAAAACTGTAGGGTACAACCATCAGTTGTTTCGGTGTTTGTTTTGTCATATATTGGTACAACAATAACCATAGAAGAATACAAAATGATATCAATATGAAATGGCCTTTCATACAGGTCATAATAACTTTTAATGTTGATTTTCATTTTTACAGACCGAATTTGAATTTAATAGTGTTATGATAATTCAGTATATAACAGTCTATCAATATAGATGAATGAACAAACAAAATTGAATTTAAAGGAATTGTCCTGAAATTTAACAGATAATTAAACAGAAGATAAAGATCAGAATAACTAACGTGGTGTGATCAATGCTCGGTTCTTTGATTCCAAACGATAAGGTTTGGGAATCAATTTTTTCAACCCTTTCTTATTACGACCAGCATAAAGGAATCCAACAAGACTATAACGTGTTATAACATAATCTGCAGATTCGGTCATATCATGATAACGAATAAATTCTTTTGTATAAAATCGAGCATTCCAATCACGATCAATTGGTTCTTGTGTATCTACAAAATTCACCCAACGTTCACGTCCTAAATGATAGCTTTTCCCACAATCAGTAATATCCATAAGATAACAACCTGCTTGTTTCATTGTGCCCACAATCACTTGATCTACTGCACGGCGACCGATTACAATAGGAGGAATCAAGTCAAATCGTACTCCTCGAGTAAAGATGAATAGGTCCTAAATATCATAGAATTTGAAAGAGAAATGAAAGAGAATATGAAATGAATATGAAATGAAATGAAAACATATTTAAAAGAATAAAACATACACTACTAGATCGAGATCGACGAATAATACGCAATCCACTGGCATTTATTCGAGGATAATTTGGATTGATATCGAAATAATCGCGGTCAACATTATATACACGACCATACATTTCCACCTAAATATTAGTGAGTTTCATTGTTTCATTGTTCATATGGAATAAGAATAGGAATTAAATAACATAATAACATAATAACATAATAACATACTTGAATACCTAAATCATCGATATGATTGAGAAGAGTAGGAAGAGTATGAAT
>JAFYOM010000275.1 GCA_017560165.1 Parabacteroides sp. | reverse complement strand
TCTATGACCGTGTTGCTAAGTTCGCTTTATTAAAGGATGTTGGCGGCAAATATTTCACATTCGAAGAATATAAGACTTTGACAGAGGGTGAACAAACTGATAAAGATGGCAATTTGATTTATCTATATACAACTAATATCAACGATCAATACAGCTATATCCAAGCTGCTAAAGACAAAGGTTACAGCGTATTGGTTATGGATGGCCAGTTAGATGTTCATGCAATCAGTCAATTGGAACAAAAATTCGAAAAGACTCGTTTTGTTCGTGTAGATAGCGATACTATTGACAATCTAATCCGTAAAACAGATGCCAACCAAGTAACTTTGAATGAAGATCAGAAGAATGCATTGCAAGAAATGTTTAAGAGCCAGATGCCAAAATTAGATAAAATCGAATTTATGGTTACATTTGAAGCATTAGGCGAAAACAGTAATCCTGTCATGTTGACTCAAAGCGAATACATGCGTCGTATGCGTGAAATGTCAGCAATGCAACCGGGCATGTCTTTCTATGGTGAATTACCGGAAAGTTACAGCTTAGTACTGAATACAGACCATGCATTGGTTAAACGTTTGCTTACTGAAGAAGAAACTGCTTGTGCAGAAAAATTAAATCCGATTTTAGGAGATTTGAACGGTTGGAAAGCTCGTCAAGCAGATCTTCGTGAAGCACAAAGCAAAAAGAAAGAAGAGGAAATTTCTTCTGCAGAAAAAGAAGACATGACCAACACAAACAAAAAAGTGGATGAATTGGTAGAACAACGTAATGCTATTTGGGCAGAATATGCAGCAAGTAACAAATTGGTTAGCCAATTAATCGACTTGGCATTATTGGCAAATGGTATGTTGAAAGGTGAAGCGTTAAGCCAATTTATTAAACGTAGCGTTCAAATGATTGGATAAAAAAGATTCAATATTATAAACCATTAAGGTATGTTATTGGGTTCATCTAATAACATACCTTATCTAATTTATATACTTTATGAAAACACTTGGAAAAATTATTCTTGCAGGAATTATTGGTCTATGCACATTTTCCGGTAATGGAGAACTACATGCACAAGAGGTAAAATTTGAACAGCTATTTAAGCAGACCCATCAAACAGCAAGAGGAGCGTCCAGACAAGGAGCTGCCATCTTTGACAAATATCTTTTTCAATTCCACAATGCCAACCGTACGATTGCCATCTACGATATGGAAACTCAACAATTAATTGAAGAGATTCATACCGATACTGAAAGTAAAACCTATCATTGTAACAATGCAGGTTTTGGTACTGCCCGTTTGGCTAAATCTGATTTTTTCCCCTTATTGTACGTAAGTATGGAAAATATCAAAGAACACAAAGTCTTAGTTTTCCGAATCCAAAAAGAAGAACATTTTAAAATATCTTGCGTGCAAACTATTACCTTCCCTGCTCCAGATGAAATCGGAGTATATTATCCCAATATGGTATTAAATAACGAAAAAAAAGAATTGATTCAAATGGGGTACAAACTAAACAGTTTCAACAGCAAGACTCCAAACAATCAAATTGAAATTGTACGTTATAAACTGCCTACATTAGATAAAGGGGATGTCATATTAAAGGCGGATGATATCTTAGGACGTTTTCATATACCTTGCGTATCAGCTACACAAGGAGCTTTTTGTAAAAAAGGAAAAATCTACCAAGTATATGGAGCTCCGGAAGGAGATTGGGGAATCCATTTCCAATGCATCAACCTAAAAAAGCAAAAAGTAGAAATTTTGGAAGATTTAAAAGCAAAAGGTTTCCCGACAGAACCTGAAGGATTCAGTGTTTATAAAGGTTCTTTCATCTGTTGCGGTGTAGATGGAAGTGTTTTCAAATTCACAATAAAAAAATAAATATTATTCTTTTCAAAAGCGTTTCTTGATTCATAAGAAACGCTTTTTTTTGTTTTAAATGACTTTTATTAGCAAAAAGATGAACCATATCTAATAAAATACTTTTATTTTTGAAAGATAAATGTAGGAACAGATATATGAAAAAGATAACAATTTTAATTGTATTGTTTTCATCCTTTATACAAGTACTTACTGCTCAAAAAGTTGGATTAGTATTAAGCGGTGGAGGAGCTAAAGGTGCAGCCCATATCGGAGTTATCAAAGCTTTAGAAGAAAACGGGATTCCGATTGACTATATCACAGGAACATCAGCCGGTGCAATCGTCGGCAGTTTATATGCCATGGGATATACTCCGGAAGAAATGGTAAACTTAATGCTTTCTGAAGAATTCGGGTATTGGCAAACCGGAACAGTGGAGAGTAAATATAAATACTATTTCAAACAACCTGACCCCACTCCTGCTTTTGGCCATTTTTCAATTGACATGACCGATTCATTGCAGATAAAAGCAAACTTATTACCACAAAGTTTGATCAATCCGATTCAAATGAATCAAGCATTTATGGCTTTGTATTCACAAGCAACTGCCAAAGCCGGATGGAATTTCGATAACCTTTTCGTCCCGTTTCGTTGTGTTGCTTCCGACATTTATAAAAAGAAAGCGATTATTTTTAAGAATGGAGATTTAGGAGATGCCGTACGTGCCTCTATGACTTTCCCTCTTTTTTTCCAACCTATTTGGAAAGACAGTGTTCCAATTTTTGATGGGGGAATCTATGATAATTTCCCTGTTGAACCAATGCAAAAAGATTTCCATCCGGATTTCATCTTTGGTTCGACTGTTGCCAGCGGAGAAAACAAACCATCCTCTAATCTGTATAACCAAATAGAAACAATGATTATGCAGAGAACAAAATATGAAGTTCCAGAAGAAGACGGGATGATTATTAAGTTTAAGTTTCCGGATGTCTCTCTGTTAGATTTTCATAAAGCACGTGAATTAATGGATATCGGCTACAAACGAACAATGGCCATGATGGATTCCATCAAAGCCCGTGTTCCTCGCCGAGTTGAATTAAGCGAAGTAAATGAACGACGTAAAATATATAAGGAAAATCTTCCTCCTCTTATTTTTCAAAACATATACGTCACAGGAGTTAACGATTTACAAAAAAAATACATTGAAGGACAATTACATAGTGACTTCAATGAAGAATTCACTATGGAAAAGTTTAAAAAAGCTTACTTCAAAATACTTACCTCCTCCAAAATCAAAGAGATTTTACCTCGTGCCGTTTACAACCGAAAATCTAAGAAATTTGATCTTTATTTAGATGTAAAAATCAAAGATGAGATAAAG
>JAFYOM010000274.1 GCA_017560165.1 Parabacteroides sp. | reverse complement strand
GTTTCCCGTCAACTCGGAAGAAATGGACAAAGCCTCAAAACGTACATCTCTTAATTGTTGTTGTAGTCGGTCAATTTCTCGCAATTTCTGCATACATGTATATCGATTCCCTATGAAGAAAAAAATCAATATAACAACGAATACGATCTTTCGAGTATGCCGAATAATAAAATCTTCCTTTAGAAATCCCCCTCCCAATACATAAAGAAAAGAAAAACGACCCTCTTTTTTCTTCTTTTTTTGTTGCATTTCAACACTCATATTCTTCCAGTTTCTCTGCGATTCGTAATTTGGCACTTCTTGAACGTGGATTTCGTTCTATCTCTTCATCTGTCGGAACAATCACTTTATTTTTAACCAAACGAAATGGAGATTTCACATTTCCAAAAAAGTCTTGTTCTGATTTTCCTTCAAAATTTCCAGTCTTTAAGAAATTCTTCACCAGTCTATCTTCTAAAGAATGATAAGTAATCACCACCAAACGCCCCCCTGGTTTCAAAACCTGTAAAGTTTGTTGTAGCATATCCTTCAAAGCAGCCATTTCATCATTTACCTCTATACGAAGAGCTTGAAATACCTGAGCCAAAAATTTCTTTTCTTTATCTTTCCCCACAAAAGGCTTAATGACATCTAAAAAATCGGCAATCGTTTCAATCTTTTTATTTTCCCGAGAACGAACCAATACTGACGCCAACTTACGAGCGACTTTCAATTCTCCGTACAAATAAAACAGATCAGCTAATTGCTCCTCTGAATAGGAATTAAGAATATCTGCAGCTGTTTGTCCTGCACGTGTATTCATTCTCATATCCAATAAACCATCAAACCGAAAAGAGAATCCACGATCCTTATCATCAAAATGATGAGATGAAACTCCTAAATCAGCCAATATCCCATCTATTTCACCATCAACACGATGATAACGCATGAAATTATATAAATACCGGAAATTACTACGAACAAAAACAAAACGAGAATCTGAAGGGATATTACTTTCTGCATCGGCATCTTGATCAAAACCAAAAATCTTCCCTTCATCATTCAAACGGCGCAAAATTTCCCGAGAATGTCCTCCTCCACCAAAAGTAACATCTACATAACACCCTGAAGCTTGAATATTCAACCCCTCCAAACTTTCATTAAGCATTACCGGCACATGATAACAACCCCCATTTTCTTCCATCCTTTTCGCCTCTCAATAATTAAACTTTTACTCCAAATAAAGACACATAGCTTACTGACTAACATATATATCCCTATCAGAATGTAAAAGTACACATTTCATTTTCTAAAGGCGAAGAAATATAAAAGAAAAGTAATAAAAAGTTTTCAACAACTTAATCAGTTCATATTTTAGTCATATTTGACCACTTATCTTATTTTTTTGACTTTTATTTCCTATTTTATCTATAATACGAAGAATATATTTGTCCATTTAAAAATTTCACTCTTTCTTTGTTGAAGAAAAACAATTAAAGGTTTATTTTTAAATTTTAAGCTTAAAAGGAAAGAAAGCCATTCCCTAAGAGACTTTGATAAATTTATGTTTTCCTAACCAAAACGATAACTATGATGTTATGGCGAGAGTTTAGATATTGATCTACCTCTCGCCTTTTCGTATTTATAAAATAATTTCATCCCTAAAAATCAAGGCAATTTCAACAAACATCAAATGCAACCTCTTTAAATGCATAATGCCTACGTTCTCCACTACGTAACTGAAGTACCAAATGTCCGGTTGATTCAATAGAGTAAATTTTGGCTTCAAAACTTCCCTGTTTATCTGTATACCTATAAAATCCATCACCATGATACAACGCTGCAAGATAAGAAGATTGGATCTCCTCCTCTTTCCCTTGCATCAACAAGTCATAATAATCGAAAAAATAACAAAAAAAATCGGACAACAGTTTTCTTCGATCATAGGTTTTACCCGTTATCTGTAAAAGCGACACAGGATTAGGCGCATCACTCCGAAATTCTTTTTGATTAACATTAATACCGACACCTATTATCGATTGAGAGAGCCACTCTCCCATCAAATCGTGCTCAATTAATATTCCACAAATCTTACGATTTTCCCAATAAATATCATTAGGCCACTTAATCTGTACCCCTTCGATATATAGTTCCAAAACCTCTTTTACACTTAACGAAACAATTTGAGAAATTAAAAATTGCCGGTTAACCGGCAAAAAATGGGGGTATATTAGTAAACTAAATAACAGATTCTTACCATCTTCTGATTCCCAAACATTTCCAACCTGTCCTCTTCCTGCTTGCTGAAAATCAGTAACAACTAAACTTCCTTCAGATAGAGTTTCTTCTAACAATAACCTTCGCAAATAACGATTAGTAGAATCCACCTCCTTCAAATAAAAAAACTGAGGATCCTCATTCTTTAGAGGCAAACCATATTCCCGTACTTCCTCCATATTCATAAGCTTAACCTTCTCTATTCAATAACAAGGAGCATAAAAAGCATCCTCTATATGTTCTATCTGAAATGAATTCCCCTCTTTTATGATGATAGAGATAATATCGAAACGAATTGGTAGAGATAGATTAAAATAACGGACATAAGCATCGGCAGCCGCAACAATCCGACGAATCTGACCTCTACTAACAGCTTCAACCGGATCAACCAAATAGTTTTCTGAACGAGTTTTCACCTCTACAACGACAAGTTCTTCCTCTTTAACGGCAACAATATCCAATTCATAATGATGCCAATGCCAATTAGTATGTCTAATTTTATAACCCTGTTTTTCTAAAAAAGCACGAGCCGCTAATTCGCCATTTTTCCCGGTTTCGTTTCGTTCTGCCATATCATTCCGATAGACCAACCATCTATCCTCCACATAAATCGTACAAATATATCATTTTTCTTTTTTATTTGCCTGATCCCACTTACATTTGCATCACCATGAATCAAAAACGCAAATATGCATCTTCTTACCCTGATCACCCACGTGTTCACAAGGTAACTTTTATGCTCAACGATGAGGAGCATAAAACAGTTGAACGTTATCTTAGCAAATATAAAATAATCAACAAATCACGTTGGTATAGAGAAACTATCTTATCCCACATACTTAAAACACTTGAAGAAGATTATCCTACCCTCTTCAAAGAAACAGAAATGAGAAGATGATTCAACCTTTTAACGACGAATATTTCATGAAGCAGGCGCTTATTGAAGCGCGTGCAGCTGCAGAGGAAGGAGAAGTTCCTGTGGGAGCCATTATCGTATGTAATAATCAAATTATAGCCCGCGCACACAATCAAACAGAACGTCTTAATGATCCTACAGCACATGCAGAAATGTTAGCGATTACTGCTGCAGTAGGAGTATTAGGCGCTAAATACTTAACAGGTTGTAGCTTATATGTTACCGTAGAACCCTGCATCATGTGTGCAGGTGCTATTGGATGGTCTCAATTAAGTACAATCGTCTATGGAGCATCCGACATAAAAAGAGGATTTCAAGAATATGCTCCTAAAGCCTTACATCCAAAAGCTATCGTCCGAAAAGGAGTATTAGAAGAGGAATGCGCAGAAGAGATGAAACGTTTTTTCAAAGAAAAAAGATAATCATTTTACCTCTTCATAATCCACATACTCTCCTTCATCTTTAGAAAAAATTTTTCGACGAGCAGAAGTATTATACTCTTGTTTTGTCGTAGTAGCTCCCCCTTTTTGACTGGAAGTACGGTTATTTGTGTAATGCTTTTTCCTATTATCTCCACTTCCAAAAAGTATTCTTTTGAATGTGCGAAAAACAGAGAATCCCATTAATAACAATAATAGGATAAAAAAGAAGAACATTACAAATAAAAACTTAAACATATTTGATTATTTATGACTGTTTATAAACAAACACCAAGAGAAGAAAACGAGTTTATTTCCCTTTGTTAAAAAAAGACAAGGCTATATAAAGGACAATCGTCCCAGCAATACCTAATGCACCAAAAAGGGCAACAAATAGGACAGCCCCTATTACCAATAGATAACGTAGTTCATTCCCTTTCCATTTCAAAGACTTAACTTTCAATGAAAACATAGGTATTTCAGAAACCAATAACCAAGAAAGAGAAACAACACCAACCAAAACAACAACAATAAATCCTATACTATTTTGGGGTATAGACTGATAAAATGTATAACCAATAGAGGCCCAAAAAAGAGCATGAGCCGGAACAGGCATGCCGATAAACGAGGTTGTCTGCCTTTCATCAATATTGAATTTGGCTAAACGTAAACCGGAAAATACAGGTATAATCAAAGCCAAGAAAGGAATATAAACGGCCATTGCTCCCAAAGAAGGAATAGTCTCACATGCTTGTTCTAATAAGCGATAGACAATCATCCCCGGTGCAACACCAAAACTAACCATATCTGAAAGGGAATCCAACTCCTTACCCATCGGAGAATAAGCTTGTAAAGAGCGAGCGGCAAAACCATCTCCAAAATCAAATACAGAGGCAATGATAATCCAAAAAGCCGCCATAGATAACTGGCTATCCAAAGCCATAATAGTTGCAATACATCCCGATAAAAGACTACAACATGTTACAAGATTCGGAATATTCTTTTTAATACTCATTATTTCTTTTTATTATCCTAAACGAGCAATCGGTGTTTGGTTTCCGGTCACTTTCTGATCCATCTCAACTAACACCTCTGTCCCTATAGGCAAATATACATCTACACGTGAACCAAACTTTATAAAACCCATTTGTTCATCCACATGACATTTTTCACCCACCTTAGCATACGTCACAATACGTCGTGCCATCGCTCCTGCAATTTGACGAGCCAATACATCCACTCCATTACGTGTAGTAATTACAACAGCTGAACGTTCATTTTCTGTACTACTTTTAGGTAGATAAGCTGCCATAAAACGTCCTTTTTGATGAGATACATGTTTCACCGTTCCATTTACAGGGAACCAATTGGCATGAACATTAAATACGGACATAAATATTGAAATCTGTAAGCAGTCTTTATGCAAAATCTCATTTTCCTTTACCTCTTCAATTGCAACAATTGTACCATCAGCAGGCGCTATCACTAACCCCTCCGAATCATAGGGGAAACGACGAGAAGGGCTACGAAAGAAATTTAGGACTAATAAGAAAAAAATAGAAGTCACACCTGTTGTCAAATAAAACCGCCAATCCATTCCGATTGTATGATATAAAGTCAAATCCACAATAAAAAATATCGTGAATAACATTAATAACAATCCTGTTCCTTCTTTATGTACCTTCATTCTCTATCTTGAATCGTGTATTACTTGTAATTATCTGCAAAAATATTCATTTTTACCAAATATCAAAAAAATATTACTCTTTCACTTCCTCTATTTTATCTAATTCAACATACCAAAGAAAACCTTCAACCTGTTTATAGCCCATTTGACGAATTAAACTCAAATAATTTCGGACTTGATTATGATATATTTTTTTTAACTGTTTTCCAAATTTATAATCAACAACAATCACTTTATCTTTTATAATCATGACTCGGTCCGGACGCTTAGAAGCTCCACCTCCTACAAGGATATTAACCTCATTCAACACACGTGCCGTACCGTCATACCAAGCAAGCACTTCCGGCTTATTCAATAAAACAGCCAAACGATTCTTCAAAACAGTCTCTTCCTCTCTACTGATCAGCCCTTTTAGTAAATATCGTTCTACTGTAACATCTATATCTTTATAAGAATGAATCCCACTCAAAATTTCATGCATCAAAGCCCCATGTTTACGTTGTACATCGTCAAAGAAATAGTCTTTTCCACGTAAACGTAGCTGCAAACGATCATCTGGAGAAATAGAGTTCAACCGCTCCATCTCATATTCTTGAATATCCTCAAGTTCTTTCTTCATGACAGCCCGCTGCCAATTGCCTAATTCAAAAAAGCCAGTGGAGATATCAAAAGAAGATGGTAAAGTGATTAAATCATCACCTTGTACATCTGTACATAATCCGGTCCATAGCACATCAGCCAAAGATGAAATTTTTTCAGCCTGTCCGGTCTGCTCTTTGATTTTATCCGGACGTGGAGCAAAAACAATCAACTCCTCTTTTGAACGAGTAAAAGCAACATATAAAAGATTCAAATTATCAATAAAAGCATGTAAACGTTCATTGAAATAATCTGTTGCAAAAATTGTTTTACCTAAAGACTGACTATATCGAACCGGAACCAAATGTAAACGGTTAAAAGGAGGTTCTTTCGGATGACACCATAATATAATCGGTTTTGTTGGTCTATGATCTATTTCCCAGTCAGCAAATGGAATCAAAACGACTTTAAATCCCAATCCTTTCGATTTATGAATGGTTAAAATACGGATTGCATTTTGTCCATCCGGAGTCGCAATCGTTTTTTTATACCCCGTTTCATCCCACCACTTCAAAAAACGACTTAAATCAGCACTCTCTTTTTGTACAAACTCTGAGATTATATCAAAAAAAGCTTGCAAAAATACCTGTTCATTTTCGGGTAAATCAGAAGCAAAAAAGCGGAACAGCCCCTCCGTTACCTCATACAAAGATTGTCGAGAAAGAAAATCCAACATCGAAAAGACCTCTTCTGAAAATAGAATCTGATTTTCTTCTCCAAATGATCCTCTTAAAACAGAATAGGTCTGTAACATAATCTGTTTATTTGTTCTATTCTCCGGATTCTTTAAATAGCGTAACACAGAGATTAAAAAACGAACAGATTGTGCACTACTAATAAAAAGAGCCTCATCAGAAATGATATCATAGCAATATCGACTTGTTGGATTCTCCTCTTTATAAGTCAATAAAGAATCTGCGACCCAGGCTCCTTCTTGGTTCGTCCGAACAAGAATAGCAATATCTTTCAATAAATATCCATTATCTTGTAATTGCTCCAAAGTCTTTGGGATTTGCTTTAAAGCCCTTTCTTTCCAACTTTCATGATTCTCTTCCGAGAAAAATTCGATTCGCACATGTCCCTCTTTTTGTAAAAAAGGAGGAGCTACCTTTTGGCTACTTTGCTTATAAGCCGCTATAATTTTGGAAGAAAAGGCCTCTTGTTGTTCTGCTGTCAAAGAAGATGCATCCAATGCTTCTTTATAAACTCGTTGAAGAATAGCCGGAAGAACTGTAAATAAAGTATTATTGAACGTTACGATATGTCGACAGCTACGCCAATTATCCTTTAAAGTCTCTTCTCTAAGTTGTTTTTCAGTAAATTCCGATTGAATTTGTACATCTAACAAATTCCAATCCGAATTTCGAAAACGATAAATACTTTGTTTAACATCTCCCACAATCAAATTTGTTCGACCGCAAGCTAAACTTTCATTTATCAACGGCCGAAAGTTGTCCCATTGCATACCACTGGTATCTTGAAACTCATCAATCATATAATGATCTATATGACTGCCTGTTTTTTCATAAATAAAAGGGGCATCACTACCTTCAATGACCTTATTTAAAAGTTCTGTAGTATCAGCAATCAACATGATGTTTTTCTCTTCCCGATAACGAGCAATCTCACGAGCAACATCAGCCAATATTCCTAATGTATAATAATAACGGATTATTTCACGGGCACTATAGTAAGCCTTCAAATCACCAAAAACAGAAACGACTTCACGTACACAATCATTTAATCCATCCGATACAGTAGCGGTAATCAATTGTTGCATACCTACAGAGGTTGTTTTAGTATAATAATTTTCAACCTTATCAACTAAACCAATAAAGGTAGCAGTAGGCTCTTTCATCTCTCCGCGTGCCCATTTCTCAAAGAGACAAAGAGGCGATCGACTTCCACCTTTAAAATCAGTTGGCTTAATGACATGTTGCTCCATGATAGCAAGTCCCTTTTCGCCTAACGTTTTTATTTTAGCCTCTATCGAATGAATAATCTTATATAAATCCTCTTTATAAGATTCTAATACATCTTTATTCTTTATATCTTCACCAACTTTTTCACTGAACGATTTATAGCTTTCTTTGAAAAGTTCACGACTTAAAGCCATGATATCTTTACGTAAATTCCATTCTCCTCCATTTTCTATTTTTTCTTCAGAAAAACGAAGTAACCAGCCCAATAAATCTTTATTCTCAGGTTTTTCAAGATCGAAAAGTAAATTATCTACAGCCGTTGTCAAAACCAACTCCTGATCCATTTCAATACCATAACCGCCTTGCAAACCTATTTCACGAGTAAAGGCACGCATGGTTTGTTGAAAAAAACGATCAATCGTACTTATGTTAAATGCAGAATAGTCGTGTAGAATCTCTTTTAAAATGTTAGAGGCTTGGTTTCGGACCTGTTGTTCGGTTAATGAATAGATCGTTTTTAGGCTGTTAATATAATCTGATTGTTTTCCAGAAGCCAAATTATATAATTCGTCTATAATTCGTTTTTTCATTTCTTCTGTAGCCTTATTAGTAAAGGTTACGGCAAGAATACGACGAAAAGCTCCTAGACTTATAAATAATAATATTAAAAATTCACCTGTTAAGCAATGTGTTTTTCCAGCTCCAGCTGAAGCCCTATAAACCGTTAGCATAAATTAGATTATTCTGCTCTTAATATATCCCTCTTTCTGTAATAAATCTAATACTTTAGTGCGCCAATCTCCTTGAACAATAATTTCTCCATCTTTAGCCGATCCCCCAACTCCACATTTCATTTTCAACCACTTACCTAATTGTTCTAAATCAGCTGTTTTTCCACGAAAACCAGTTATCAGAGTAACCATCTTTCCTCCTCGATTACGTTTATCTAAAGAGATTCGTAAAAGTTGTTTCTCTTTCGGAAGTGTCTCCTCCTCCTCTTCTTCACCGGTATTATATTGAAAATCCGGATTTGTTGAATACAAAACCCCTAAACGGTCTTTCCAATCATTATTTTTCATCTCATTTTTGTATTAATACGGTTGCATAAGCGGCTATGCCTTCTTGACGTCCGGTAAATCCTAATTTTTCAGTTGTTGTCGCCTTTATGGAAATATCATCCTCATCTACTTGAAGAACTTCAGCCATAACACGTTTCATCTCCGGTATATGCGGATTTAATTTCGGTCGCTCTGCAGCAATCGTTGCATCAATATTACTCAATGAATATCCGGCTTCACGAAGTAAAAGCATTGTTTTTCCTAATAAAATCTTACTATCAATCCCCTTATATTCACCCGACGTATCTGGGAAATGATAACCAATATCACGCATATTGGCTGCCCCTAACAATGCATCACATATCGCATGAATCAACACATCCGCATCACTGTGCCCCTGTAATCCCATTGAGTGCTCTATTTTGATACCACCCAACCATAATTCCCGGCTTGAAACAAGCGCATGCACATCATATCCAAATCCTACCCGAATCTGCATAGCTATTATTATCTAAAAAGGTTCTTAATTCCATCCATATCAAAGGAGAGCGAAAAACGAAGTGTCTGGTCTAACGGATTTTGTTGTACCGTACTAATCAGATAAGCAGCATCTAATTGGAATACACTCATACGGAAACCGGCTCCGACAGAAAAATATTTACGATTACCTACACTTGCATTTTCATAAAAATAACCTCCACGAACAAAAAATTGTTGATTATAGCTATACTCCGCACCAACAGACACCATAATTTCTTTCAATAATCCGTTAGGAGAATCTGTAAATGATTTAAAAATACCAGAAATACTAGACCATGATTTATAGTCATCTACTCGTTGTTGGTAATCATCATCACTTTCACCCTCTTTCTTTTGTGGAGAATAAGGGACTAAATACTTACTCAAATCCAAATAAAAACCAATTTGATTGTATTCATCAATCGGATACAACAACCCTGTTCCCAATGCTAATTTTGCAGGCAGGTAATTGTTCGTTTCCCCTCCATCGTAAGAGATTTTACTACCAATATTAGAAAGGTTAAAACCAAAACTCCACAAAGCTTCAGCGCTACCCATTACTACATATTTTTCCAAATATCCGGAGATATCTGCAGCAAAAGCTGTTCCTGCATATTTTTCTTCACTGGCATCTGTACCCATATCCGAACGGATATAACGCAACGTAACCCCCATAGAGAATGCATTTGACAATTTTCTACTATAACTTACATCCAAAGCCATCTCATAAGGATTTGTATAATAAGGTATATCTCCTATATTTTCCCACATACCGACTTCACCCAAAGAGAAGTAACGCAATGAGGCTCCGATTGCCTGTAAATCACTACTGCCTATCTTATAATATCCGGACATATTGACCAAAGCCACATCATTAACCAATTTACGTAACCAAGGAGTATAAGACAAACTGACCCCACCTTTACTATACATAAAAGGATACTTAGCAGCATTCCAATATTGAGAACTGATATCCGGCAAAGTTGATACACCCAAATCACCCATACCACCTCCACGTGCATCCGGTGCAATATTCAATGAAGGTACTGCCATTTGGAGCAAAGAATACTCTTCTTGTCCCCAAACCATAGTGATGGTAGTAAAAAAACTTAGGAACAATGCAAGTGTGCCTATTCTGAGATTTCTTATCATATACTTAATCTTTTGTCAACTTTTTCTTATTAAATGTATAAACTAAATATTACCCTGTTTATTGTATCAAAGTCCTTACTTTTACTCTTTACCTAATACAATAAACTTATGAGCTTTAGTAGCTTCCTTGGAGTTTTCAGTTCGGATAGCAGCTCTATATATATAAATACCTGGTCGCACACGTGCTCCATTTATCGTCAAATTCCACGAAACGGAATAGCCATTAAAAAAATCAGACGTACCACTCTCTTCATGTTTCCATAATCTACGTCCTGACAAATCATAAACCATAATTCCGACCGTCATATGACTTTCCGGACGATTATGGGATATATGGAATGTCACCTGCTCTCTTGCCGGACTAGGAGTCGCTATTACATCAAAAATATAAGGTTTTAAACCCTCCACAACCTCAAATGTAAACCGATATACGGTGGAATTATTCTGAATATCCCAAGCCCAAAATTCAGCCGTATGTACTCCTGGAGATAATTTAGGGATGGAAAAACGAACAATGCCACTTCCCTCTTCTCCCGGAAGTAATTCATAATAACTATTTAAGTTATATCCTAAAAGAGGAGAATCATCTATAATCAACATCATATCATGCCCAATGCTACTACCTGTAATATTAACTCCACTTTTATCCCACACTTTAGCAACAAAATAGGGAGTCGTATTTACCTGAGCTCCGTCAATAAAGGTCGTATCATTTAAATAAAGCGCACGTATTTCCGGTCCAACTGTATCTTTCTCAGCCGAAACAGATGTTCCACCAACAGTAAAATTTTCAAAATTACCATGAGCTTCTATTCTACTCTCCGTCTCCACCGCATATAAGTTCATCTTCCCTTGCAAACCCGAGTAAGAGATATCCTTAGGTACTGTAAATGTAAAAGAGAATTTACCATTCCGTACTGAATCATTTCCTATAAATAAGGTGTTCGGATAATCTATATATGTAAAAGGATCTACTCCCGTATGATTATTATCCAAACAAGAAACTGTTACCTTACTATCTTTTATCGTTGGATTTACAACACCTGTAAAATCGGTAACTAAAGCACCTAACGTGTTCAAAATTTCTCCCTCTACCGTAATCTTCTCCAACGCTTTAAATGTAATAGGATCTCCATTTATCGGTTTACCATTTACAGATGTCACCTGAGCTTTATAGGCAGGATAAGCAAGTTTCAATGCAGGATCACCAATTAGGCAAAAGCCTAATTTTACTAAATTAGCGCTTGAGCTATAATTATCAACCATCGCACGTTTCATTGCTTTTATTGCATCTCCTAAAGTCTGCCTTTTCCCCTCCTTTTTAGCGAACAGATTATGTAATAAATGGCTATCTATATACGCATTATAAGGTCTCCAAGCCACACGAACAGTCGTAAACAGGGCAATCCCCCCACTTTTTGCATTCAAAAAGACCTCCTCCCCTGCAGAGGTTGCAAGATCATCAAATCGAGTAAAATCACAAGTAGATGTAACCCATACCGGTAAACGAGTATATGAAGCTTGAGTGATATCGGTCATCGCAATAATCTGTTCGTCACTCAAAGAGGTTGTATTCCCATGACCGGTATAATTCAACAACAACAATCCATCTTTAAATAACTTCTGAAGATTGGTACGTACATCAGGAAAATCCCCTTGTCCTCCACTTTGTTCCTTCTTATATGCATCAAAATAGAGTTTATGAAATAAAAATTCCGGATGTTTTAAAGCCAGATGATCAGCTAATGTATCTGCTTCCAACATGTGAGCTTGTGTATAATTGTCAGAGTTACTTCCATCATCTGCCAAGAAACAGATATTGTTTTTCCAAACCCCCACTTCTCGATTCTCCATATAAGAGATTACTTTATTCACCGCATTTTTAGCTTGAGAAACTGTTCGAACCGGAAAACGTCCTATTCCTATATCGACCTTTTTCAGAGTAATACTCTTATTGTTATCTGCATCAGATAAAAAACCAAAATAATCATCTACTACATACGAGTAAGCATCCAAGGAATTTGTAGTCTGATAGGTCAATAACATATTACTCATATCAATTGACTTCCATGTTGATGTTAACTGGCGATTGTCATACGAGCCATCTCCAAATAGCAATAAATACTTAGGGGCATCTGAATCTGAAGTTCGACGATCATAAAACATCTTCATAAAACGACGATAAGCTGTCGCATCCGGCGTACCACTTGAAAACTCATTATAAATAGACTCAGGAGTTACAACTTGGACTTTTAATCCATCCATCGTTCGATGAGCCTCAGCCAAACGCTCAGCCTCTTCGGTAAAAAGGGGTTGAGCGATGATTATCATATCCTGCTGTTCCAAAGCATGTAAATTCTGATTCTTTACCTCTCCAATAATTGCCGGAACTTTCGCTTGTGAAGGTTTAACAACTACGTATTCACGCAAACCCATAGAAGCAGAGGCTGAAAAAGAGAGCTCTTTCCCATTCAATGTCGTTTCCATCTGCTTAACCTCCACGCCATCCGTCACATCAAAAACCAAAGTAGTGGCATCAGCATCCTGAATCACATATCGAGAGGTATTTCCTCTTGATGAAAGATTACGAAAGAAAGTACATCCATCGTAAACTTTCAGCTGTCGTTTCATCTGAAGAATAAAATAATTCAGACGCACATTTTCATGACCGGTCGTATTGTATTGAATATTTACCTTTACTTTCTCATTCTTATTACCTTTCCAATTAACAGTCTGGTTTACCTCTCTTGCCTTTAAATAAGAATCTGAAACGGTTGAGATCTGACTGGAAAGAATTTGATGATCATCAACAGACATGGAGACCCTTCCTGCTGAACCTTTAGGACGAGCAACAAAAGAAAGAGTCACCTTTCCCTCTTCATGGGTTATACCCGGTATAGAGTATATAAAATCACGAGATAAAGTCGATTCAAACGATTCACCATACAATTCACGTCCGGAACTATTAATCGAAACCTGTTCCTCTTCGTGTAATCTATAATCATCAAAAGTGGATACCTGTAGAATAGCCCCTTCAATTGAGGCTAAACTTTCCATCGTTTTCCCATCCGTTTCT
>JAFYOM010000273.1 GCA_017560165.1 Parabacteroides sp. | reverse complement strand
GTACGATTTGTCCGCTTGTTTCTGGGTCTAAATTCCCTGTTGGTTCATCTGCTAAAATAATAGCTGGATTGTTCAATAAAGCACGGGCAATGACTATGCGTTGTTGTTCACCACCTGATAGTTCGTGAGGCATTTTATAACCTTTGTCTTGCATACCTACTTGAAAAAGAACATGACTAATACGTTCGTTGATTTCATTCTTTTTTTTCCAACCGGTAGCCTTTAAAACAAACTCTAAGTTCTTATATACAGAACGATCTGTAAGAAGTTGAAAATCCTGGAAGACGATACCTAATTTTCTTCGTAGATATGGAATATCTTTTTGCTTTATTTTACGAAGATCATAGTTTAATAATCTAGCTTCCCCTATATTGATTGGAATTTCGCAATATAAAGATTTCAACAGGCTGCTCTTCCCTGAGCCTACTTTCCCAATAATATATACAAACTCTCCGTGATGGAGTGTAAAAGAGGCGTTATGAAGAATGACATTCTCTTCACGACGAAGTTCAATATTCTCAAGTTGGAGCAGTACTGTTTCTTTCATTGTTATTTATCCTTTATGTCTACTTTTAAGTTCACGTGCAAGGTCCTCAATACGAAGCCCTTTGCTTGTTAATAATACGATTAGATGATAAATCATATCTGCAGATTCGTACACCAATCTGTCTATAGTACCGTTAGTAGCTTCAATCACTGTTTCTACAGCTTCTTCACCTACCTTCTGTGCCATTCGGTTGATTCCTTTTTGAAATAGGGTAGTAGTATATGAACCTTCCGGCATCTCTTGACGGCGTTGCTCAATGAAATTTTGTAGGTATTTGAAGAACATTATATCTTCTTCGTTTTTCTCTCCGAAACAAGTATCAGTGCCAGTATGGCAAACCGGACCGGCCGGTATGGCTTTAATTAAGAGTGTGTCGTTATCGCAATCGGCAGTAATAGAAACAACTTGCAATGTGTTTCCACTTGTTTCTCCTTTCATCCAAAGACGATTTTTAGTACGACTGAAAAAAGTTACTTTACTGGTTTCGATTGTTTTGTTATAGGCTTCTTCGTTCATGAATCCTAACATCAAAACTTTGTTAGTGTTATTGTCTTGAACGATGGCTGGAATTAATCCGCCCATTTTTTCAAAATCTAAATTCATCTCTATTTGTCGTTTTACGATTGTCAAATATATTTATAAATATGTTCAAAGAAACGAAAAAACTTCGTCAAACATGGGTGTTTCTTCTATATACGAACATTTACACCTTCTTTAAGAAGATATTGTTTTAAATCTCTGATTCCTATTTCTCCAAAGTGGAACACGCTTGCAGCCAATGCAGCATCTGCTTTCCCTGCTATAAAAGCATCACGGAAGTGTTCCATGTTTCCAGCTCCTCCAGATGCAATAACCGGAATGTGAAGATTATCAGCCAATGTTGCTAATGCTTCATTAGCATAACCGGTTTTTACACCGTCATGTGTCATACTGGTAAAAAGAATTTCGCCTGCACCTAAACTTTCAGCTTCTGAAGCCCATTGAAATAGATGCTTATCAGTAGGGATACGTCCTCCATTTAAGTAACAAATCCAATTATTATCCTCAAAATTGGCATCAATTGCAACAACGCATACTTGGCTACCAAAGTTTTTTGCAATTTCTTCGATTAGTTTAGGGTTACGTAAAGCTGCTGAATTGATAGAAACTTTGTCTGCACCAGCACTTAATAGGCGATCCACATCTTTTAATTCATTGATTCCTCCACCAACGGTAAAAGGAATACTGATGTTGGCTGCTACTTTTCTGACTAGTTCTGTAAAAGTTTTGCGCCCTTCATGTGAAGCTGTTATATCTAAATATACCAATTCATCGGCCCCTTCTCGGCTGTATTGTGCTCCCAACTCGACTGGATCTCCTGCATCACGAAAATTGACAAAATTTACCCCTTTAACGGTTTTTCCGTCTTTAATATCTAAACAAGGAACGATTCTTTTTGCTAACATATTCTCTGTTTTTTTAAGCGAAACGGATTAGATCCTTTAATTGAATCTTTCCCTCATAAATGGCTTTGCCAAAAATAACGGCGGGGATTCCGGTTTCTGCTAATTTTTCAATATCTTGGATTGAACTAACTCCACCACTTGCTATTAAATAGAGTTGTGGTATTTGTTCCAAAATTTCTTTGTATAAATCAATTGCAGGTCCTTGGAGCATTCCGTCACGGCTAATGTCTGTACAAATTGATTTGGTAATACCCTTTTGATGATATGTTTGAATAAAAGGTATCAAATCTTTATTAGTCGTTTCTTCCCAACCACTAATCGCAATTTTCTTTTCTTTGGCATCTGCTCCGAGGATAATCTTTTCTGAACCAAATTTGGAAATCCAAGAGCTGAATACTTCTGGATTCTTGACTGCAATACTTCCTCCGGTAACCATTTGTGCACCACTATTAAATGCGATTTCAAGATCAGAATCTTGTTTTAAACCTCCTCCGAAATCAATCGTTAAAGAGGTCTGAGTTGCTAAACGCTCTAACGTATGATAATTGATGATACATCCTTGGCGAGCTCCATCTAAATCTACAACATGTAGTCGACGAATACCATAATCTTCAAACATCTTAGCTACTTCCAAAGGATCTTCATTATAGATCTTTTTGGTATCATAATCTCCTTGTGTTAAACGGACACATTTACCTTCGATTATATCAATTGCTGGGATTAATTCTATCATAAGTCATTACAGATTTAAAAAGTTATGTAATATAACTTCTCCTATTTGACCACTTTTTTCAGGATGAAATTGAGTCGCATAAAAATTATCTTTATGCAAAGAGGCACTGAAGGGATGGATATATTCAGTTGTAGCTGCAGTAAAATCATTGATTGGAACATAAAAACTATGGACGAAATAAACAAATTGGTTTTCTAACTGCGTATTGAATAACCCTTCTTTTACGTTGGTAATAGTATTCCACCCCATATGAGGAACTTTGTCTTCATGTTTTTGTGGAATAAAACGTTTAACTTCGGTATCGAATATACCTAAACATTCTGCATCTCCCTCTTCTGAATGACGGCACATCAATTGCATTCCTAGGCAAATACCTAACACTGGCTGTTTTAAATCCTTTATGATTGTATCTAATTTGTGCTTTTTGAGATAATCCATTGTGGTTTGTGCTTCACCAACTCCAGGAAAGATGACTTTGTCGGCTTTATGTAATAATTCAGGATCTGCCGTAATTGTTGCCTCTATTCCTAATCTTTTAAGAGCATAACTGACAGAATAGATATTTCCTGCATTATATTTGATAATAGCGACTTCCATTATTTAATATTTTTGTATTTGAGGTTGCAAAACTAACAAATTATCATGATATATAGATATTCGTGTAACGAAAAGTTGTATTTTTCATTTATGTAGATTTTTTTTGAATTAGGTTGTTCTTAATTCGGATAGTATTTGAGGTTGTATAAGGTTATATCCGAAGTAATATAGAATTTATTTAGGTATATGAAAGGATGAGTGAAAAAAAGTATTTTATTTTGTTGATTATCAGATGAGAATGAAAATAATGAAAAAATATATTCAATAAACTATTGCATAATTCAAATAAAGCTTCTAAATTTGCATCGCAATTCAGAGGAATTGTGGTAATAAAGATTGGTCCGGTAGTTCAGCTGGTTAGAATACATGCCTGTCACGCATGGGGTCGCGGGTTCGAGTCCCGTCCGGACCGCACATATTTATGGTGCGTTAGTTCAGTTGGTTAGAATACATGCCTGTCACGCATGGGGTCACGGGTTCGAGTCCCGTACGCACCGCAAAAGGTTCTAAAGTATACTTTAGAACCTTTTTTTGTTTTCTTGCATAACTTTGATATAAAAAAAGAGGATGTTTTCATGAT
Organism: Parabacteroides sp.; assembly: GCA_017560165.1. Taxonomy (GTDB): domain Bacteria; phylum Bacteroidota; class Bacteroidia; order Bacteroidales; family Tannerellaceae; genus Parabacteroides. Next base: position 2,462 of record JAFYOM010000273.1, on the reverse strand, counting down.
CCTCTTTCTTCTTTTACTATCTCTTTGTTTTGTTTTTTAGTAAATGGATTGTATTCTCCTGCTAGTTGGTGAGGCATTACATTTATGGGTTCAACTTTGATTTTATTGCCCTCTTGAGTGAAAGATAGGCAGTGATCGTTGAGTTTCCTTTCTTTTAAATCAAAAATAATGTTAGGGTTTATGTGTTGTCCATTTACACGAACTTCAAAATGGAGATGATCGGTTGTTGCACGTCCAGTACGACCTGATATGGCTATCGGTTGTCCGGCTTTAACTCGATCTCCGGGTTTTACCAAATTTTTGGAGTTATGGCTATATAATGTTTCCAGTCCGTTATAATGTCTAACAACCACAATGTTTCCGTATGCAAAATAGGGTTTTGCAAGGCGTACAATACCATCAAATGCTGAGACAATCGTATCTTTGGCATGCGTTTTTAAATCGATACCAGTATGATTTTTGCGTCTTCCTGCATATGGAGAAATAATTTTGGCTCCAGGTAGTGGAAATGCATAATCTTCTTTTTGCAATAAGCTTAAATCTATTAACATTTTGCCGTCGATCATCAATCGGGGATCTTCAACTGAAACATTGGTTTTTTCTCTGGCTGTAAAATGTTCAGTGATTTGTTTTCGAGGTGAGATTGGGTCTTCTATTGTTGCTTTTTGAGAAAATATAAATGCAAAATCAGTTGTGGGAATAGAAATTTCCACTTGTGGAAGTCGCATGATGGGCTGAGGTTTAGGTGTCTGTTGTGTTTGTGTGGTCCATAACGAATGACATGCAGTTAATATAATTGCAATTAGAATAAAAAATAAACAATAGCGGATTTGAGACATTCTTTGAACTGATTTGTGGTGCAAAGGTAGGAAAAAGGTTTGGTTTATTATATTCTTAATTAAAAAAAAGTGGGTGTATGTCGCATACACCCACCTGCTTAGTTATTGTAGAGATAAATATTATTCGAATAGAGAGCGAGCAATACCTAATTCTAAACCTCGTAATTCTGCTAAGCTACGTAAACGACCGATGCAAGAATAGCCTGGATTTGTTTTTTTGTGTAGGTCGTCAATCATTTGATGACCATGATCTGGGCGCATTGCGATAGAGCAACCACGTTGTTGTTGGATTTCTAAGAAAGCTTTCATTACTTCGTAAACATTTACGTCACCTTCTAATAGGTTGGCTTCAAAGAAGTTTCCAGCTTCGTCGCGTTTAGTACTACGGATATGTACAAAGTCAATACGATCAGCGAAACGTCTCATCATACCTGCTAAATCATTATCTGCACGTACGCCGAATGAACCGGTACATAAGCAAAGACCATTACTTTGGTTAGGAACTGCTTCGATTAGTTTTTGGAAATCCTCTTCTGTGCTAAGAATGCGTGGTAAACCAAGGATTGGATAAGGAGGATCATCTGGATGGATAACCATGCGAGCTCCCACTTCGTCTGCAACAGGAGTAATTTCTTGTAAGAAATAAATTAAGTTTGCACGAAGTTTTTCAGCGTCAATATCTTTATAGCGATCTAATTCTGCTTGGAATTGTTCTAATGTGAAGCTTTCTTCTGAGCCAGGAAGACCTGCAATCATGTTGCGAACTAATAATGCTTTATCGTCTTCGCTCATCTCTTCAAAACGAGCCTTAGCGATTGCTTTTTCTTCGTCTGTATAGTCTTGTTCAGCAGTAGGTCGTTTTAAAATAAAAAGATCAAAAGCCATGAATGCAGCACGTTCAAAACGCAAAGCTTTAGAACCATCAGGCATAGTATATGCCAGGTTGGTACGTGTCCAATCTAGTACAGGCATGAAGTTGTAAGTGATAGTTTTGATATCACATGCAGCTAGGTTACGGATACTTTGTTTGTAGTTTTCGATGTACTTTTGGAAATCACCTGTTTGTGTTTTGATGTGTTCATGTACAGGAACACTTTCTACAACACTCCAACGAAGACCTGCAGCTTCGATTATATCTTTTCTCTTTTGGATTTCTTCAATTGTCCAAACTTCACCGTTAGGAACATGATGTAATGCGTTTACAATACCTGTTGCTCCTGCTTGGCAAATATCTGAAAGGCTAACTGGGTCATTTGGACCGTACCAGCGCCATGTTTGTTCACATAAATACATACGTTTTTATTTTAATAATGACACAATTAAATAGAGAATGCATCAAAACCTCCATCTACAATAGCGATTGTACCGGTTACAAATTTAGATGCATCACTGATAAGATATTGGATTGTACCGAATAATTCTTCAGGAGAACCTAGACGTCTAAATGGAGTATGAGCAATTACAGATTCTGCACGTGGAGTATATGAACCGTCCGGATTAGTCATCAATGTGCGGTTTTGTTCTGTTAAAAAGAAACCAGGAGCAATTGCATTGACGCGTAAGCCTTCGCCAAATTTAATAGCTAATTCACCTGCTAAGTATTTAGTTAAGTTAGAGATGGCT
>JAFYOM010000030.1 GCA_017560165.1 Parabacteroides sp. | reverse complement strand
GTAGGAGAATTATTAGCATGTATGGCTTTGTATGATGAATGGGAAATTGAAAGTGTAGCAATACCATTTCATAATTCATTTTATAAAAACGTTGAAAAGTGGAGTACATACTTCTATCAATCAGTAAGTGAGTCATTTATGCGTAAGGATGGTAAACTAACTCAGGACATGATGTATGCTATTGGTAGAGTATGTTTTGTGCTGAACTTTGAACAATATTTTTCAAGTAGACATATCAAACATATTCATTTCTTAGGATCACATTATCCATTAGAAAAATCTTGGTATAAAAATGTTTTAATAGGTCGTATGAAGACTATGGATACCGGATATCCGGTAAAATGTGCGTTAGCTGGATATAAATTATCAGAAGAACCTGAGAAACCAAATATCATCATAGATGAGTTCATAGACAAGGAGTTAGACGAAGAGGTTGTCGATCTGATTAAAACGAATATGGGTATATTCAAAAAATTTTGAAAAATTTTCTGGGTAAAAACTAAAGATTTTATTGATTAGTGCTATATATATACATAAACAATTTAAACAGATAATAACTATGACACAGATTTTTACAGTAAACAGTAATTTGACCGCAAAATTAGTAGCTAATTTATTATGCGATAGTAAAACAAAACGACAAGTTGTTTCGATAGCAAATGATACAGCTATCAAAGATTTCTATAAGATGTTATCATCAAAGAAATCGAAAGTATGTGGTTCGTATACATTGAAAACTTTCGTTGAACTAGTTAAGTCTCTTAAAGAATATATAGAGAATAATCCAACTAAAATCGAATCAATAATCGATCAACTCAATAAAAATAACATCGAACTAATCAACTTCTCAGACGAAGTTCGTGAATGCCATAGACTTATCCAACAATCAGGCATCAGATTTATGGAAATCGAAGACATTAATAATGTGATGTTAATCGATGGCAAATACATCTATATCAAAGATGGGGATGAATATGAGTTGGGTGGTGATTGTATGATTGTTCGTCCAAACGATGCGTTATCAGGAAGTATAATTGCTTATATCGGAGCTACTCACGAAGAACTTCAACGTATCACTAACAGTACACGTCCAGCTCGAGGATGGTACGCGATGGAATGTGGAGTGAATTATTTTAACACACGGGATATTACGGTGAAGAATTGGTATGAACTTGATGACTATCATAAACAGTTTACCTGTTTATGATAGTTAATTAATCTAGTAAGTTTCATATATTGAGATAAACAAAAGAGTAAAATGAAAGATATTAAAGTAAGAGAATTAAAAAAGGAATACGATGTAAACTTCGTCCCCTCAAAAGAGTATTTAGACTCTATGCCGGATTTGCAAAACGCAGATTTTGTCGGTATTCCTATTGACTTTGTTGGAATTCATGGTATTCATTTGCCATTAAGAATTCGCGAAAAATGTGGCCAGACCCAAGAAGTAATGGCGGAAATAACTGGATTGGTTTCGTTAGATGCATCTAATCGAGGTATCAATATGTCGAGAATTTTACGTACTTTATATAAGTCGAAAGATGATGTATTTGATATCAATAAGATTGAGGAAGTACTTCGAAATTATCAAAAAGACCTTAAAACATTCGATGCTCATATTTTGATGAATTTTAAATATAGAATGTGGCAAGATTCATTAGTATCGAAAAAGGAAGATGGTACACCAGAGGGTGGATGGCAATATTATGATGTAACATTTGATTGTAATTTAGATGTTTCTGGTGAATTTAAGAAGATTATGCATGTATCATTTATCTACTCAAGTGCATGTCCATGTTCGACCGCTCTTTCTGAACATGCTGCATTAAATCGTGGATTATATGGTATTCCTCATTCACAAAGATCTATTGCAAAATTAAGTCTTATCTTTGAAGATATGATTTGGATTGAGGATGTTATCGATTATTGTCGAAAATCTTTGATTACAGAAACATTGGTGTTCTGTAAACGAGAAGATGAACAACAGTTTGCTGTGTTAAACGGATACCAACCAAAATTTGTCGAAGATGCTATTCGGTTATTAGCTGATGAATTAAATACACACAAATCTATATCAGATTATAAAGTTATAGTGTCGCATAATGAAAGTCTTCATAATCATTGTGCGGTAGCGGTGATCACAAAGGGTGTTGAAGGTTCAATTTTTAATCACCATGTAACTCGCGAAGAATGGATGAGTTTGGGATCAGTATGATGAAATTTGAAATGTCGTAAAAGACCTCTCCAAGAGGTCTTTTTTTTTCGAGATTAACTAAAGATTTTCAAAAAGTTGCTATATATATACATAAATAGATACAACTATGAGTATATTAGATGTAGACACATTAGTACAAAATGATAAGTTCTTTGCTGAGAAGTGGATTGAAAAGAATTGTCGAATCGATGGAACATATACTATCAAGAATAACGTAGTAAATGTAAAAGGATCGGTTTTTATTAATCAAGATGTTGCAATTATAGATGTTCAATTTGGAGAGGTTAAAGGACATTTTTCGTGCTATAATTGTCAATCATTAACTTCCCTCCAAGGTGCTCCTAAGAAAGTTGGTAATTGGTTTAGTTGTTCTGGGTGCAACTCTTTAACTTCTCTCCAAGGTGCTCCTGAAGAAGTTGGTAATTGGTTTAGTTGTTCTGGATGCAACTCTTTAACTTCTCTCCAAGGCGCTCCTGAAGAAGTTGGTGGGTGTTTCTATTGCTCTCAGTGTAGTTCATTAACTTCTCTCCAAGGCGCTTCAAAAGAAGTTGTTAGTG
>JAFYOM010000272.1 GCA_017560165.1 Parabacteroides sp. | reverse complement strand
ACCAGCACCGCACATATCATCCAATTGTTTATCTCTTGTAGGATCTCCGGATGGTTTATAAACGGGTAACCAAGTTTTAGGAACGTCAGTTGCAAATTCTTGTCCTTCCACATCAATATATTTAGGAAGTGTAAAGTTATCTGGAGTTTCGTTAGAAAGTGTTTTAACAATCAAGTTATAGTTAGGGAATTCTTTTTTCATTTCTTCCAATACATTTGAAAGAATTGCAGTTTTACCAATACCGGGAGCACCCCAAATCATTAAACGAGCTAGTTCATGATCTAATAAGTTCATTTTAATCTCAGCTTTCAACCCATCATCATCTACAATAATGTTATATTTTGCTTCAGGGTCGTCAGTATGTAGTTTAACTTCATTGATTGTTTTAAAATCCTCACAAATAGGATCATAATTGGATTCGACATTTTCATTAAGCATTCGATCCCAATATTTAAGAGAACTTTCTTTTGGATATAATGATAAAGCATCATTAAATTTATTGTTTAATTTAACGATTTTACTACTCTCTTTATCAACATGTATAAATGTCGATTTTTTATCAATTAAGCCATTTTTATAGGCATTACCTGATGTCGGTGGTGTAATACAAGGCATAACATTCCCATCTCCATCAACACTCATAAAATAATCTCCAATCTTAACAACTACTCCACGAAGATAGTTGAATACCTGGGAGAATTTAGTTTTGATCTTATTGACCCATTCCTTCAATCCTTCATCAATCTGCTCTCCATTGACAAATTCTTCAAATGATTGAGCTTCTTTCAAATATTCGAATAAAGACTTCATTTATTAATTAAATTATATTTGATTGAAAAATAACCTTCAACGCATCAGAAATTAATAGGTTTCGTGAAATTTATCTTCATAAAGAGTATTTTAGTAAAAATATTAAAAAGATATGGTGGTTATGGGTATAGACCCTAGTATAAATTGCACAGGAGTTTGTGTAAGTCTGAATGATGAATATATATATAATATTATACCGTCCAAAATGACTAAAAAAATGTCCAATTTCAAACATCCGAGAATCAATATTCTCTCATATAATAAATTAGAAATGAATGATTTAGAGTATTCGGATAAAGAGTACAACAAGGTACAAAATTTAGTACAAATATGTAATAAATTAGAGGAGATTATAGATAAATTTAGCGTACAATTAGTATGTATGGAAGGAGTAAGCTATGGTAGTGTTGGTAGCGCAGCTTTAGTCGATTTAGCTGGTTTGAATTTTATGATTAGATATATGCTTAGCAAGAAAGGTATTAAATTTATAATAGTATCACCCACGAGCCTAAAAAAATTCGCAGTAGCTAATGGATCAGCAACCAAAGATCTTATGGTGTATGCCTGGCATGAATTAGATCAGGAGATGAAAACTATTAAAGATATTAAAGTGGATGACCTGGCCGATGCATATTTTTTAATGCAATATGCTCTTAACAAATATGAAATATAATTTATGATATATATAAAATAAATAGTATAACTTTGGACATAGTCAATAAGCTGATATCTCTCCTAGAATCTTCAATAGGTGAGTTCTGGACCGGTATGTTGGTTGCTGTAATAGCTGTATTGGCTATAATTATCCTTATTCCAATGCTTTGGAAAAAGTATAAACATTTATTTATCATTCAGAATCGAGTAAAAGATGAGATCAAAGCAATGAAAGATGAGATTCAAAATAATCTCAATGATAAGATTGCAAATATTGAGGGGGGGATAGATAATATTAAAGAAAATATTGAGAATTATAAAGGTATCGTTGACGCAAGACTTGATCTTATTGAAAAACAATTACCAAATAGTATCGTAGATGCTATTAAATCGCATGATGATAAAATATCCAATGAACTTCGAACGATTCATGAAAAACACTTCCATGAACGCCCAGATAAATCACGTCAAATTCATGATACATTAGCTCAATACCGTAATAAAATCGGGACAGATCTAATGTTTTTAGGTTCTTTTTATAATAGTTCAACTGATATTCAAGGTTTCCCATATTACAAATTTAAAATCACTGCTACGGATTATGATATGAGTAATATGGCATTAGGAGAATTGGAGCTGGAACGAAAATATAAAGAGGAAGATATTATGACATACAACGCACTTCCATCGACATTAATTCGAAACGGACATGTCCATTATACTATTGATGAAGGTGGTTCGTCGAGTTTAGCGAAAATATCTGGTGTGGTGTATAGAAGAATGTTAAAACAAAATGCCAAACAATTAACATTATATTTATTGAGAAACGAACATGATAGATTGTTTGGATTTATAGGGGGAGTCGATTTTGAATATAAGGATATAGATTTTAACGCCTTTTCTCAATGTGCAACCGCAATTGAAAAAATCTACAACAAATAATCATTTAAATAGTTATAGATCTTACTCATTTTGTTATTTTTATAAAAAGATAATGAATAACATGAATACAAAAAGTAGGATTCAAATTATACATGAACAACTCATAGAAAAATCGGGTTTTGTCAATGATATTTCTGAGTTATTGGAAAATTACACTATTGAAGATTCCATTTTCGAAAATAAAGGTGGTATGGCTATAGAAGTATGGAGAGGATACTTTGAAAAAACCGCAGAATATAGTCAATTATCAGAGGCCATCGATAATATGCAATGTAAACAAGTATTACGCATCGTTAATAACAAATTATTCCAAATCGGAAACATATATCAGTCAATTTCTGAATGTAAGTGTAACGTTTGTGAATTAATCCATATCGAACCCAAGTAATGTTATCGGAAGTTAAACCATCGTTTAAACAGGACGTGCATGATATATTACAAAAATCTATGTATGAAGCGTTTATGTGCAACTTCAAAGGTAGTGGAGACGAGGTGATTGACCAATATACTCGTAAAAAAGTAGAAGAAATGTCAAACATGATGTCTAAAAAATTCGCTGACACTGCTACCGATGGATTAATAAATTCTATAGATGAATATATTAAAAGTATAGGAGTATTCATTAATGTCACCCCATCTGGCATAGCATTGACGGGACCGACAGGACCAGTAACAGGTACTATTATGATTACTCCATCTACATCAATTATAAATATTAAATAATATGTCACAGATAATTAAAGAAAGTATATTTACAAATTCTGAAGGGAAGAGATGGGAAGATTATGATACTATTCTCTGCCCCGACGGAGAGGTGATAGATATGCAACAACTTTTAGATGATCAATCGCGTGCAGCTGCCGCATTAATCCATCTTCAACCTTTTTTTGGAGCATTTTTGGGTAAATTGACTCCAGTATATACGTTTCAGATTGAAACTCAGGCTGTTGATGGTACACATTTATTTATCAATCCACAATTCACTGCTCACCTAAACTTAACAGAAAAATGTTTTGTCCTGGCGCATGAGATTATGCATTGCGTATTAAATCACCATCGACGCATGAGAGAGAATAATTTTAATCTT
>JAFYOM010000271.1 GCA_017560165.1 Parabacteroides sp. | reverse complement strand
TCTATCGTGTCCCAACACCGCACCGTTCAGATAAACATTTTCACGCGCCGTTAAATCCATATCAAAGCCGGCTCCTAACTCAATCAACGGAGCAATACTACCTCTAACAGCAACGTTGCCCTCGGAAGGATACATAACTCCAGCAATAATCTTTAACATGGTACTTTTACCACTTCCGTTCTTTCCTATCAACGCTACGGAATCACCACGTTCAATATTAAAAGATACATTTTTCAGAGCAAGGAACTCATTATAGTGTAATTTACCTTTCAATAATTTTACCACATACTCTTTAAAAGTATCTGTTTTTTCCTCAGCCAGGTTGAAACGCATGGTAACATTTTGAACCTGAATGATATCGTCCATACTAATCTCCATTCTGTCATCCATTTTCGATGACACCAATCTATTTTTTAAATGTGTAATATAAAGTTTTTCTGCAATTTCAAGAACACGTATACTCCGACAGCAAACACAAGAATGCTAAACATTCCAGAACTTATCCATACACCAATATCGGGTATTTGTGCATTCAACACTAATTCTCGAAAAAAGTTGATATAGTGATACATCGGATTTACATTTAACAAAACAGCAACCTTTTCCGGCAAAGCTGACACGGGATAAAAAATCGGTGTCACATACATCCATGCCATTGTCAACACACTATATAAGTGCACAATATCTCTAAAATACACACTTAATGAAGACAATATCATGCCCATTCCCACGCAAAAAATCAACAAAAAGAACAACGGAATAGGAATCAGCAACATTTTCCACGAAAAGGATACCCCCGTAACGACCATAACAATCAAAATTGCCACCAAGCTAAAGCTCATCGTTACAAAACTGGACAACACACGCGAAATTGGAAAAATGTATTTCGGCACATAGACCTTACGTATCAAAGAACCGTTCAATAAAACAGAATGCATTGCCACACTTGTACTTTCATTAAAAAACGTCCATAATGTCTGTCCACAAATCAAATACAAAGGATAATTTGGAATATCAAAACGGAACATATACGAAAATACTACCGTCATAACTGTCATCATAAGCAGCGGATTCAAAAGGCTCCACAAATATCCTAAAAAACTTCTACGATACTTCACTTTCAAATCGCGTACAACTAATTCTCTCATTAGGGGCTTATATTGATCAAACTGAGTAATCCACCGCCTTATTTTTTTCATTATTCAAAAACCTCCTGAGCCATAATCTCATCCATTATCTGCAGAAGCTTCTGTCGGAACCCATCCAAACGGAAACGTTCTTCAAAGCAAACCCTTGCTCTTTGTGCGTATTTTTGTCGCGTCTCATCAGAAAACTCCACAAACTCGGTAATCGCTTCCGCTAATTTGCAGGGATCATTATCTGAATAAATTAACCCAGCTCCCATTTCTTGTACAATTGGAGCTGTTCCCGTGTTCTCGGAACAGATGACGGGTTTCCCATACATCATTCCTTCTGCAACATAGGTAGGCATACAATCGTACCTCGACGGGCATATGATAACATCAACATCCGGATAAATTGTATCTAAAATATCCCTTGCCACCTGTCCAATATAGCTAACCTGCCCCGGATATGCCTTTTCAGCCTCTTTGATCGTTGCTAAAATGGCCTCCTCATCTACCTTTCCGACAAAAAGAAATTCACATTTTTCGCGCACATCTTCACGTAACAAAGAAACGGCCTTTATCAAAACATCCTGTCCTTTCAAAGACACTAAGGACCCCACCGTTGCAAACCGCAAACTTTTTTTCGACGTTGTATACCAAAATTGTCGTGACGGATTTTGATCTTTCAAGCCGTAAATCAAACTCTGCGCATTATAATTATTACAGTATCGCTTCAAAACATTTAGCGCATATGGTCCTACGCAATACACATGCATATGTTCTTTTAATTGGACCGGTAAGTGTTCAGCGATACCATGATACATCAATTCGTTTTCATGAATCCACCAGAGCACTGGTTTTTTTAACTCATTCAAAAGCCGGATCACTGCAAATGGCACAATTGTATTAACAATCACCATATCATATGGATGAATCAATTCACACAACAAGCGACTTTCTGTTGATAAAATCTCCGGAACCGTCAACACGGAAATTCCTTGTTCTAAAAACCGCGAAGCCGCTGGACCAGCCTTAGGCGAAACCACCAACATTTCATAACCAGCCGGTTTCAACACCTCTTTACAAGCTTCCGCCAGAACGAGCGGAGCTCCAGTCCAACTTAACTCGTGTGTAATAACAAGTATTTTTTTTCTTTCTTCTGTTTTGGCACGAAGTATCCCGTTACTTGCTGTCGGAACCAACAAATACGGATCTTTCATAGCCGGCTTTGGCATGCTCTCATGAATTCTTTCCACATAGATTCCTTCTACACTTGCCGCCATCAACAGTTTCTGAATGGGGTATGGGTATAAGGAATACATTTTCTCTGCTAATCTAATGAATATATCTCTTCGGATCAGCATACATGAAGGTAGACTTCCATAATAATCATAAACAAAACTGCTCCCACTTGAAGATGCGGCAAAC
>JAFYOM010000270.1 GCA_017560165.1 Parabacteroides sp. | reverse complement strand
GGATGGATAGGGCGTAAAACTTTGAGATATTAAACTCTCAATTTCTGTAATCATCGGTCTCGTACCCTCTTTTATTACAGAAAGCGCACTCCCAGTAACATTCTCCGATGAATCTCTTTTAGTCATAAAGTACTGAGATGGATTTACGATTACCTGAAGTCCGTTTTCTTCCATCGTAAAAAAACCCATTTCCCCTGTACTGCCAAATCTATTTTTTGTTGCAGCTAAAGTTCTTAATTCCTCTGCCGGATCCGCTTCCATATATAGAACAGTATCCACCATATGTTCCAGCGCTCGGACCCCCGCAAGTTCATCATCTTTTGTCAACTGTCCGGCAAGAAGAACCGCCCTGGGATGTTGCGGATTCTTTGCAATCTTCATAATTGCATTAGTACATTCCACCACCTGAGTAGGTGATCCGGGCCTTGATGGATATTCATCCAGAAAAAACGTTTGAATACTATCCAAAATAATCAGCGTTGGATCCATCATGTCGATTGCAGTTAATACTTCATTTAAATGAGATGTTGAATGAACCCAAATATTCTCATGTATCTCATCAAGAATTCGAGCAGCTCTTCTACGAAGTTGACTCTCGCTCTCTTCTCCGGATACATATAATACCTTGTAGCCACTCTGAGCAACATCTTGTGCCGTCTGCATAAGCAAAGTAGATTTTCCGGCCCCCGGTCTTGCAGCAATAATCGTAATCGAATCGCGAACGATTCCTCCACCCAAAACACGGTTTAACTCTGATATCCCTGTTACAATCCGATCATCAGATTTCATTGAGACTCTTGTTAACTGTTGTAAGCCATTAGAAATCTTTGGTTTTGAATAGGACACCTGCCCTCCTAAAGATTTGGATTCCAGACTCTTTTCCTCTAACGTATTCCAGGCACGACATTCTGGGCATTGTCCCATCCATTTCGCACTTTCAAATCCACATTCTTTACACACATATAGTTGTTTAGTTTTTGCCATTCGGTTCTTCTTTCATAAAATCAATTTTATTATCTTTAAAGATAATTTTTAAGAAATCTCCGGTTTGCACTTGTCCTTCTAATATACGGTCTGCTAATTGATCTTCAATTTTCGTTTGAAGTTCCCTACGTAAAGGTCTAGCACCATACATCGGATTATAACCACTTTCAGCCAGAAAATCTGCAGCTTCCTTTGTAAGTTCCAGAAAAATATCCATATTCTCTTTCACGCGTTTTTGAATCTGTCTAAACAAGATATCAACAATTTCTCGGATTTCCTCTCTGGTCATAGGATGGAATACAATTGTTTCATCAATACGATTTAGAAATTCAGGTCTGAAAAGACGTTTTACTTCTTCCATCACACCCTTTTGTATTGCTTTATATTCCTGTTCTTTTTGATTACCTACGCTAAACCCAAGTTGTTTTGGTGTGCTAATATTTCTAGCACCAGCATTCGAAGTCATAATGATTACAGTATTTTTAAAGTCTACTTTTCTTCCCTGCGAATCTGTAATATGACCATCATCTAAAACTTGAAGTAAGATATTAAATACATCCGGATGTGCCTTTTCAATCTCATCGAATAATATTACAGAATATGGTTTTCTACGAATTCTTTCGCTGAGCTGACCTCCTTCTTCAAAGCCAATATACCCAGGAGGGGAACCGATCAATTTAGAAACACTGTGTTTTTCCATATATTCCGACATGTCCACTCGAACCAGAGCTTCTTCCTGACCGAATAATGCTTCCGCTAAAGCTTTAGAGAGTTCGGTTTTTCCCACACCGGTGGGTCCAAGAAAAAGGAAAGAGCCAATTGGTCGTTTAGGATCTTTCATACCGATTCTACCACGCCGTACTGCTCTCACTACAGCAGAAACTGCTTCCTGTTGGCCCACCACACGTTCATGAAGCTTCAAATTTAGCAGTTTTAGACTTTCACCTTCACTCTGAGCAATTTTTTGTACAGGAATACCGGTCCATTCTGCGATAACCGCTTCTACATCAGCGGCGGTAACTACCTGAGCATATCCATTACTTGTCGTATCTTTTATTCTACCTTGCTTATATTCCAATTCTTTTTCTGCCTGTTTCAGTTCACTGGCCCGTTTCAAGTCTCCTTGTAGAATCGCAATCTCTTTTCCATGTAAAATATCATCCAGTTGTTCCTTCATCGTTTCGGAAACTGAAGGTTCATGAAACTCATGCATTCGTACTCTGGAACAAGCCTCATCCAAAACATCAATTGCCTTATCCGGCAAAAAACGATCACTTATATAACGTTTTGATAATTTTGCTGCAGCTGAAATTGCATCCGGTAAGATTTCCACTTTATGATGTTGCTCATAGCCCGGCTGCAATCCTTTTAAAATATCCATGGTTTCGTCTTCTGTAGTTTCTTCAACCATAATAGGCTGAAATCTTCTGGCTAAAGCACCATCTTTTTCAATGTGCTTTCTGTATTCCCCTACAGTAGTTGCACCAATCATGTGCATTTCACCTCTGGACAGTGCCGGTTTCAAAATATTAGATGCATCCATAGAACCTTCAGCAGAACCTGCACCGATCAATGTATGAAGTTCATCCATAAATAGAATTACATTTCCGGCTTCTCGTACTTCCTCCATACACCGTTTCAGTCTTTCTTCAAATTCACCTCGATATTTAGATCCAGCAATCATAGCAGCCATATCTAAAGAAAGGATCCGTTTATTTTTTAAGATTTCCGGAACCTTTCCTTCTGCAATTCGCTGTGCCAAACCTTCTACAATTGCAGTTTTTCCAACACCCGGTTCACCCATAAGACACGGATTATTCTTTGTTCTTCGGCACAAAATCTGCATAATGCGTTGAATTTCATTTTCTCTTCCAACAATAGGATCAAATTCATTTCTATAAGCCATGTCCGTAAAATCACGACTAAAACGGCTTAGGATCCCACCTTGTTCTCTTCCAAACATTTCCCCATCAGGACTTTCCATATCATGAGAATCATGTTGTTCATGACGCACTTTGGGTGCTTGTTGTAATCCCAACTCCTGCATAATCTTCTGTTGGAAATCTCCGGGAGAAACGCCTAAAATAGAAATAAAACGAACGGCAATCGACTCAAGATCAGCCAAAATTGCCAATAATAGATGTTGGGTTCCAACTTTTTCGATATCCATTTTTTTTGCTAATGATTCGGCATATTCAAAGGCCTTTTTTGCTTTTGGAGTCCATTCCACTTTAAAAGACATAGCAATATCCAAATCACCCATGTCCATTTTTTCAAACAAATGAAACATTTTCTCCGCTGTTATTTCTACCTTTTCCAAAACATCAGCTGCATAGGAGTCTTTAATATGCAACAACGCCAGCAACAAATGCTCCGTCCCTATATAACCATGCCCGTATTCTCTAGAAAAAGCTTCCGCTTTTTTTAAAGCTTCTATGGCTTGCTTGGTATATTTCATTTTAATATCTC
>JAFYOM010000269.1 GCA_017560165.1 Parabacteroides sp. | reverse complement strand
TATTACGTCCATATTCGGGTAGTACTAATTTCTTTTCTGCAGTGTTATACTTCATTATAAAAATTGTTTATCCTGCAAAGTTATAAGATTATGATAGAAATCCCATACCTATAAGAAAAAATTCTCATGAGTATAGGATTTTATTTCTATACACATGAGAATCTTTTTTTATCAGTAGAAACCCAATAAAAAGGGCTATGAATTTAATCGTTCAACCGATTTAACCCCCTTTACGGTGTTAATTTTCTTCGTTAGAATATTTAAAGAGGTTGTATCACGAACCATTACTGTAAAATTCCCTTGAAACATTCCATCAACAGAATCAATGTTCAATGAACGAAGAGAGACTCCGGTCTCTTTACTTATAACAGAAGTAATATTTGTCACAATCGCAATATCATCTCGACCAATTACTCGAAGCGAAACTATATAGCCATCATCACCCTTTCCACTCCATTTCGCTTGTATAATCCGATAACCAAAACGGCTCAACATTTCAGAGGCATTCGGACAATCCATACGATGAATCTTTATTCCTTGTGTTGAGACAAAACCAAATACTTTATCTCCATAAATAGGATTACAACATTTAGCTAATTTATATTCTATTCCTGTCAAATTTTTATCTATTACTAAAACATCTTTATTGGTAGAAAATTCTTCTACAGCTGTTGTTGTGATATATTCTTCTGCACTTCGTACATCCGTATGATCATTCGTTTCCGTTTCCCGACGAATTTGTTCCAAATATTCATCAATTACATCGTTAGGATCCAACCGTTCCTCAGCTATCGCCACATAAAAATCAGTAACTGTTTTAAATCCTTTCCTTTTTATATAGCGCATAATAGCCGCCTCTTCCATTTCAATCTTCCGATTTTTAAAACGGCGTTGTAACATTTCTTTGGCAAAATCCACAGCCTTAGCCATCTCCTCACGAAGCGCTTGCTTAATCTTCACTCGCGCTTTTGATGTTACCACAATATTCAACCAATCCCGTTTCGGACTTTGAGTCGGAGAAGTAACAATAGAAACTGTATCACCATTACTCAAAACATGTTTAATTGGAACATTTTTATCATTTACTTTAGCAGAGATACACTTACATCCCAACTTCGTATGAATCGCAAATGCAAAATCAAGCACAGTTGCCCCTTTTGCCAATTTCATCAATTCACCCGTAGGTGTAAAAACATAAATTTCATCTTTATACAAATTCATCTGGAAATCTTGCATCAAATCCAAAGGGCTATTATCCTTTGTTTCTAATGCTGCCCGTACTGTATTAAGAAATTCATCCAATCCACTTTCAGCCTTTCCACCCTTATATTTCCAATGAGCAGCTAACCCTCTTTCTGCAATTTCATCCATTCGACGAGTACGAATCTGCACTTCTACCCACTTATTTTGTGGTCCCATAACCGTGACATGTAAACTTTCATACCCATTAATTTTAGGAATAGAAATCCAATCTCTCATTCGTTTAGGATTAGGCTGATACATGTCTGTTATAATAGAATAAACTTGCCAACATTCAGAACGCTCTTTTTCTAAAGGAGTATCAAGAATGATGCGAATAGCAAACAAATCATATATACCTTCAAAAGGTACTTTATTTTTCTTCAGTTTATTATTAATTGAATGAATAGATTTAGTTCTTCCTTTTATATCAAAATGTAATCCAACCTCTTCCAATCTCTCTTTAATTGGGGCAATGAATTCAGCGATATAAGCATCACGAGAGCGTTTTGTTTCATTTAATTTTTGCTTAATAAAATCATATTGTTTACGATCCAGATACTTTAGGGAGAGATCTTCTAACTCACTCTTTATCTTATACAATCCCAAACGATGCGCCAAAGGAGCATATAAATAGGAAACCTCTGTAGCCAAACGCATACGATCTTCATCACTTTTTATCTGTTTACCTAAACGCATTAAACACAAACGGTCTGCAATCATAAGCAAGATTACACGTACATCTTCGGCAAAAGAAAAAAGAAGTTTATGAAAATTTTCAGAATCAACAGCAGTATTACGTGCATACAAATCTGATGTTTTCAATAACCGACTTATCATCAAAGAGACATCTGCATCAAACGTTTCTTTTACCTCTTCCAAGGTAATAATCTTTTTAAACACAGGACGATAAAGCAATAAAGCAAGAACTGAGGTACGTTTTAAACCGATCTCAACTGAAGCAATTAATGCAGTTTCTATATTACGTAACAGACCATTGATACCATTCTTATCACGTCCATAACAATCTAACGCAACAATTCGTTTCATTAGATTTTTCATTTTACTCACATCCGATTTTTCGAGAAAGGAGTATAAATGACTTAACAATTGTTTGTATTTAGAAAAATATAGCTTCTTCTCTTCATCTGTAAAGAACGGTTCTCTATCCATAGTTTTCTTCTTTTTTTCTTCTTCTTTTCAAAAGAAGTTAATAAAACAACTGTAAAAATAAGTTTTTCTACGAATATCAGTGCAATTCTAATGGTATTTTTATACATTTGCGAGAAACATAGATTGACAAACTTTTGTTGCCTATCTGATTATTAACTTTTTAATATGACATATACTATGTTAAATGCAAAAGACTTAGAATTGCTAGCTGCTAAAGGTATCAGTGGAGAGCAAATAGAAGAGCAGTTAGCTTGTTTTGTAAAAGGCTTTCCTTATTTAGGAATCGCAGCATCAGCTTCTGTAGAAAAAGGCATTATGGTTATTCCACAAGAACAACAAGCGACTTACATGGAAGCATGGGATGCTTATCTTGCTAAAAACAAGAAAATCTTGAAATTTGTTCCGGCATCTGGTGCTGCAAGCCGTATGTTTAAAAACTTATTTGAATTCTTATCTGCAGATTATAATGAACCACAAAATGCATTTGAGAAAAAGTTCTTTGACGAAATTCAAAAATTTGCATTTTATGAAGCTCTAAACAATAAATGTATTGAAAACGAATCTAAAGATATTCCAACTCTAGTAAATAATGGAGAATACAAAGCTGTTGTTGCAAACTTATTAGAAACTAAAGGTTTGAACTATGGCCAACTGCCTAAAGGTTTATTGTTATTCCACTCTTATGCAAATGCATCTCGTACTGCAATGGAAGAACATTTGGCAGAAGGTGCCATGTATGCAAAGAACAATGCTGGTGATGTAAACATTCATTTCACTGTATCACCTGAACATAAACCTTTATTTGAACAATTAGTAGCAAATAAAGTTGCAGAATACGAAGAAAAATTCTCTGTTAAATACGACCTTTCTTTCAGTGTTCAAAAACCTAGCACAGATACTATTGCTGCCAACATGGAAAATGGCCCATTCCGTGATAAGAATGATAATTTATTATTCCGTCCAGGTGGTCACGGTGCTTTAATTGAAAACTTAAACGATATTGAAGCAGACGTTGTATTTGTTAAAAATATTGACAATGTTGTACCAGACAGTTTCAAATGCTCAACAGTTATTTTCAAAAAGGTCATTGCTGGAGTATTGGTTTCATTACAAGAACGTATCTTTAATTATTTAGAATTAATCGACAGTGGTAAATATACACATGAACAAGTCGAAGAAATGATTCACTTCTTACAGGAAGATTTATGCATAAAAAATCCTGACACTAAATTACTGGAAGATGCTGAACTAATTCTTTATATTAAGAATAAATTAAACCGTCCATTACGTGTCTGTGGTATGGTTAAGAATGTAGGTGAACCAGGTGGAGGTCCGTTCTTAGCTATCAATCCAGATGGAACAATTTCTTTACAAATCTTAGAAAGTTCACAAATTGATTTGAAAGATCCAGAAAAGAAAGCAATGTTTGAAAAAGGAACCCACCTCAATCCTGTTGATTTGGTTTGTGCTTTAAAGAACTATAAAGGTGAAAAATTCAATTTACCAGAATACGTAGATAAAAATACAGGTTTTATTTCTTACAAAAGTAAAGATGGCCGTGAATTGAAAGCATTAGAATTACCAGGTTTATGGAATGGTGCGATGAGCGATTGGAATACAATCTTCGTTGAAGTTCCTATCGAAACATTCAACCCTGTAAAAACCGTTAATGACTTACTTCGAACAGAACATCAATAAGAATTTGATTTTCATTTAATATAGAAAGGTTTAGTCCACAAAGGGCTAAACCTTTTTTCTTCCATAAAATATAGTGATAAAAGATTATAGAGATTGAATCTTTGCCTCAAAATAAATATATTTGTCACAATAATAAAATATTAATCAGCCATGAAAGAAAACAAAAAAAAGGGAATAACAAGACGAGAGTTTTTAAATTTTTCAGCCCTTGGATTAGCAGGTTTGACTATTTTACCAAGTTGGTCTATCAATGGAGTACGTATTGCACCTAGTGATCGCGTTGTTTTAGGTTTCGTAGGATTAGGACAACAAGGATTGTCTGACTTTAAAAGTTTTTCCACATGCCCAGGAGTACAAGTTGCTGCATGTTGCGATGTTGACTCATTAAAACGTGAACGTTTCAAACGTCGTGTAGAAGCTTGGCAAAAAAAACAAAACGTAGCTCCACGATGTGATATGTATGAGTTTTATGAAGATTTATTAGATCGTAAAGATATCGATGTTATTGAAATAGCAACACCTGACCATTGGCATGCATTAGTAGCTATTCACGCATGCCAAAGCGGAAAAGATGTTTATTGTCAAAAACCTCTGGCTTATACAATCACAGAAGGTTTAGCCATAGCACGTGCAGTACGTGATAATAATCGTGTTTTCCAAATCGGAAGCCAACAACGTTCAAGTGCAGAATTTCAAAAAGCAATTGAATTAGTTCGTGCCGGAAAAATTGGTCATATAGAAAAAATATATGCTCGTGTAGGAAATCCTCCTAAACCTCTTGATTTACCAGAAATGCCTATTCCTGGAAACTTAAATTTCAATCAATGGATGGGACCATTAAATGACCCTAAAGTTCATTATCATCCAGATTTATGCCCTCCAATCTCTTTAGAACCTGAACAAAATGAAAAATTATGGGGAGCTTGGCGATGGTATCAAGAAACAGGTAATGGTTTCACCGCAGATTGGGGTGCTCATATGTTTGATATAGCTCAAGCTGCT
>JAFYOM010000268.1 GCA_017560165.1 Parabacteroides sp. | reverse complement strand
CCGAGGTAATTGAAAATAAGTCCGATGTATTTTTTGTTGAAATTATAGGTGTTTTTTTTGATGCTAATAGCCGTATGAACCGATTGGCAGGAGATAAGAAAAAGATGCCGAGTGGAGAAACAAGATATGAGCATAAAATAATAGAAATGCGATTAGATTAATAAGTTTAAGCTCCGAATAATTCATATCTTTGTTGAAGTTAAGCATGTAAAGGTTAAATATAATAGGCTATGAATAAAAAACTGTTCGTTTATTTGTTGGTTATTCTGTTCGGCAGTTCGTGTGGAAGTCATAGTGATTCGAATTCCGATTATGTTACTATTGATTTTGAATCCAGTTTAGTGGATAAGCTGAAGTTCTCCCAATTTGTGGATACGATAGAGTTTATCCCATTGGAAACAACGAATAGAAATTTGATAGGAGAGATTCAACGTGTTATTTATGATGATGAAAAGTATTATATACGGACAACTCACGGGATGCAAAATGCCAATTTATTTGTGTTTGATAAGAAAGGAAAATATTTGTGGGGATTAAATAAAAGAGGAAACGGCCCCGGTGAATACAATGATTTTGTTGATTTTTCCATTACTGAAAATCAGATTCATGTAATTTCCTTTTTTAAGTTTATAAGTTATGATAAACAGGGAGAATTTATAAAAGAGAGTAAAATAGAACTTGAAAATCAAGTGAAAGAGTTTGTTCCTATTAATGATACGACTTTCCTTGCATTGGTTTTTAGAACAAGGTCAAATGATTTGAATTTTTTGTTTAGAATGAATGATGATGGAAAAGTTGAAAAACGTTTTTTTCAACGAAATGAATCAGAAGCAAGAGCTAACGATTATCGGATACATGGGAAAGGTATTGATTTATGGAATAATATCTATTATTTTAATCATCCATTTAGTGATACAATTTTTCAAATACAAGAAGAAAATGTACGACCAATGTTTTATGTAAACTATGGTGATAAGGCTATTCCAGGAAATCTTTTAGAATTATCAGATCCTTATAATATCATTAATGAAAAATTATCAAGATTAGACGATTATTTTTATATTAACTCCTTTGGAATAGCAGATCATTATATATATGTATGTTCAAGCAATAAAGTATATCAGTCATTTTTGACTTTATATTCCCGAAAAACAGGAAAGTCCATCTCTACTCGTAAAATAGAGGATGATATGATTTTAAAAGGGATGATTTTACCTATAACAATAAAGAAAATGCCTCATAATAGTGATAATGGGGATATTTTGTGGGAGGTGGAACCATCGTATTTGATAGAGGGGTATCGGAAGTATATGTCCAACTTGTCAGAACCTCGCCGTGCAGAGTTTAAATCAAAATATCCGGATTTGGTCAAGATGTGTACGACCTTGAAAGAGGATGACAACCCGGTCCTATTACGTATTAAAGTCAAAGAGTTTTAGAACGAGCTTATTATATTAGTTTATGTAGAGAGATTTTTGTTTTGTGTGGAATGAATTCTTTTTATCTTTGTGGGTCAATAAGTAGAAAAAATGAACCCTTTAGATATAATTGCCAAATATTATCCGGTAGAGTCGGATGCATACCGGATTTTAGTCACCCATAGTAAAAAGGTTGCAGATAAGGCTTTGGCTATTGCACGCATGCATCCTGAAATGAATCTAGATTTGACATTTATAGAAGAGGCTGCCATGTTGCATGATATCGGTATCTTTCGCTGCAATGCTCCCGGTATTGATTGTCATGGAGAGGCTGAATATATCTGTCATGGTTATTTAGGTGCTGAGCTGATGCGAGCAGAGGGGTATCCTCGCCATGCACGAGTTTGCGAACGCCATACAGGAACAGGACTTTCTTTGGCCATGATAGAAGAGCGTAATTTGCCGCTTCCGCATCGAGATGATTTTAGACCGGAGACGTGGGAAGAGCAATTAATCTGTTTTGCCGATAAATTTTTTAGTAAAACCAAATTGGAAAAGGAAAAACCTGTAGAGAAAGTGAGACAAAGCCTTTCCAAGTATGGAAATGAGACGGTTCAACAGTTTGACGATTGGTGTAAACGCTTTTTAGGGGAATAAAGTGGGGTTGGCTCATTAAATTATTATACATTTGCCCGCTGTAACACACTGCAAATAACGACGGAATGTTTTTGAAATACAAATGCCTATTTATTTTGTTGCTTTCCCTTTTCGGAAATTGGATGATCAAGGCACAGGATTTGATTACTCCGACTGACACGACATTGGTCGTTGCGGGTGATACGGTTGTACCTGCGAAAAAGGATAGCGCACTTGTATTGGATTCCGTTCCAAGAAAAAATGGATTGGAAGCTCCGGTTTCTTATCAAGCAAAAGACTCAATAGTCATGACTGGGGCTAACTGGGCTTACCTGTATGGGGCAAGTGATGTCAAATATCAACAGATCCAGCTTCAATCTGAACGGATTGAAATGAATATGGATAGTAGTTTGGTTTTTGCGACATTTGGAAAGGATACATTGGGTAATGAATTCGGATATCCGGTCTTTATCGATGGGCAACAACAGTATGAGTCAAAATCCATGCGTTATAATTTCGGAACAAAGAAAGGGTTTATCACCGATGTGATAACGCAACAAGGAGAAGGGTATGTAACGGCTGGTCGTACAAAAAAGACAGAGGGGGATGCCTTGAATATGGTTGGAGGACGTTATACGACTTGCGACGAACATGAACATCCGCATTTTTATATTAAAATGACAAAGGCAAAGGTCCGTCCGAATAAGGATATTGTGACAGGCCCTGTTTATATGGTATTTGAAGATGTACCGCTTTATCCGATTGGGTTACCGTTCTGTTTTTTCCCTTTCTCTGATTCTTATTCATCCGGTGTGATTATGCCTACATTTGGGGATGAGAGTACACGAGGTTTTTATTTGCGAGATGGAGGGTATTATTTTGCTTTAAGTGATTATATAGATTTGGCAGTAACGGGTGAAATTTATACCAAAGGATCATGGGGATTATCGGCTCGCTCCAATTATCGTAAACGTTATAAATATTCAGGAAGTTTCAATGCCTCTTATTTAGTGACCCGTTTAGGAGATAAAGGACTACCTGATTATAGTAAGTCAAAAGACTTTAAGTTGAGTTGGACGCATACGCAAGATCCGAAAGCAAATCCTTACCGTTCTTTTTCTGCCAGTGTTAACTTCTCAACCAGTAGCTATGATCGTAATAATATGAATAGTTTTTATCCCGGTTCACAAGGGTTTGCTGATGCGAACCAGAATACGAAGGGATCCAGTATCAATATTACCCAGCGTTTCCCGAACAATCCGTTTACGATCTCTGCAACGATGAATGTAAACCAACGTTCAAAAGATTCAACCATCTCTTTGACTTTGCCGGATATCACAATTACGATGAGTCGTATCTATCCTTTCAAGCGTAAGAATAAAGTAGGGAAAGATCGTTGGTATGAAAAAATCTCTATGAGTTATAATGGGTATTTGCGTAATAGTATTGATACGAAAGAAAATTTATTGTTTAAGTCCAGTTTGGTAAAGGATTGGAGAAATGCTATGCAGCACCAAATTCCGGTAAGTGCGACTTTCTCTTTGTTTAAGTATTTGAATATTTCTCCTTCTGTAAATTATACAGAACGATGGTACACCAATAAGATTGAAAAAGGATATGATATGCAAAAGAAACAGGTTGTAGTACAAGATACGACTTATGGTTTCTATCGTGTTTATGATTTCAATGCTGCTCTTTCTGCTTCTACTACATTATATGGTTTTTACAAGCCATTGCCATTTTTAGGGGATAAGGTACAGATGATTCGTCATCGTTTTGAACCATCTATTTCATTGAGTTATGCTCCTGATTTTGGTAATTCTCGTTTTGGCTTTTGGAGAGATGTTATTTATGAAGATCAATATGGAAAAGAACAACGAGTAACCTATTCTCCTTTTGAAAACGGGATGTTTGGTACTGCTGCCAGAGGTAAGACCGGAAGTTTGAATTTCCAATTGGATAACAATGTCGAAATGAAGATTAAGTCAGATCGTGATTCTACCGGGGAACGTAAAATCAGTTTGATTGATAAGTTGTCGTTGGGAATGAGTTATAATATGGCTGCAGATTCATTTAAATGGAGTGATTTGAATGTCGGATTACGTATAAAGTTCTCAAAAAGTTATACGTTGAACTTGAATGGTACGTTTGATACTTATACGTATGGATATGATGAAAAGACAGGTGCTGTTCGCCGTTTGGATATCCCACGTTGGCAGGCCGGAAAAGGAATAGGACGTTTGCGTCAGACCGGAACCAGTTTCTCTTATACGTTTAATAACGATACGTTTACTAAATGGTTTGGGAAGAAGGATAAAGAGGATAAATCTGAGAATGCATCCTCGGGACAGGAGGGTACGAATGATCCGCAATTGGAGCAGATGGCAGATGGAGAAAAGCCAAAAAGGAATGGTGGAAGTTTAAGAGAGCCCAAAAAGAATGCGGGAGATATGGATGCTGATGGTTATTTGATTCAAAAGGTACCTTGGAGTTTGTCATTCAATTACAGTATGCAATTACGTTACGGCGATTTTGATCCTAACAAGCTTGAATATAAGTATAAATTGACTCATGCATTGAGCTTTAATGGGAATATTCAGCCGACCAAGAATTGGAAGTTTAATTTCAATGCGACGTATGACTTTGATACGCATAAGATCTCTTATATGACTTGCAATATTACACGAGATTTGCATTGTTGGCAGATGACTGCCAGCTTTGTTCCGGTAGGACCTTATAAATCTTACACGTTTAATATTGCCGTAAATTCATCTATGTTGAAAGATTTGAAGTGGCGTAAGTCTAGTAACTATAGAGATGGTCAGACATGGTATTAAAAAAAGGCAGATAAATTTTATCTGCCTTTTTGTGTATTTTATTACCATTCAATCGGTGTTTGTCCGGTTGCTATTAAATAATCATTTGCGATGCTGAAGTGTTTGTTCCCGAAGAATCCCCGATATGCAGAAAGGGGAGAGGGATGCGCTGATTTTAAGACAAGATTACGAGATGTGTTAATGAACGCCCCTTTTCGCTGCGCATATGCACCCCATAAAATATAGACAATGTGGCTTCTTTCTTCAGCCAAATGATGGATAACGGCATCAGTGAATGTCTCCCAGCCTCTATTTTGATGTGAACCTGCTTGGTGGGCACGTACCGTTAAGGTTGCGTTTAGTAATAACACCCCTTGGTCAGCCCAACGAAGTAAATTACCCGTCTGAGGAATCGGTTTTCCTAAATCACTCTCTATTTCTTTGAAGATATTGACTAATGAGGGTGGAAAGGGAATACCATCTTGAACTGAAAAACAGAGTCCATGTGCTTGTCCGGGTTCGTGATAGGGGTCTTGTCCTAGAATCACCACTTTCACTTTGTCGAATGGACAATGTTCGAACGCACTGAAAATACAAGGGCCGGGAGGATAAACAGTTCCCTGTCGATATTCCTCTTTGACAAAAGATATCAGCTGTTTGAAATAGTCTTTTTCAAACTCCGGGTTTAATCGTTGTTTCCAGCTTTGTTCGATTTTAACGTCCATTTTATATCGCACTTATTAAATTAAATACATGCCGGCCTCACGAGCTTCACGACGCATTTCTTCGGGCCAAATACTAGATTGGATTTCTCCGATGTGAGCTTTGCGTAAGTAGAACATACATAGGCGGCTTTGTCCGATACCTCCTCCGATACTTAGTGGTAATTCATCATTCAACAGGCGTTGATGGAAATATAATTCTTTTCTATCTTCTGCATGAGAAAGAGCGAGCTGTCGAAGTAGAGCCTCTTTGTCTACACGAATACCCATAGATGATAATTCTAAAGAACGATTTAATACGTCGTCCCAAACAAGAAGGTCGCCATTCAATCCTACTTGACCATTTTCGGCTACGGTAGACCAGTCATCGTAGTCCGGTGCACGACCATCATGTTTTTCTCCATTACTTAATTGGCAACCGATGCCAATAATGAAAACTGCTCCATATTCTTTGGTGATGGCATCTTCACGTTGTTTAGGTGTGAATGTCGGATATTTTTGAAGCAAATCTTCTGAATGGATAAAATGAATCTGTTGTGGAAGAACCGGGCGAATTTCCGGAAACATTTCATAAACCAAATATTCTGTGCGAACCATAGCTGCATAGATACGACGTACAATTTCCTTTAAAAACTCTACGTTACGTTCTTCCGGTCCCATGACACGTTCCCAGTCCCATTGGTCAACATATAATGAATGAAGATTGCCTAATTCTTCGTCCGAACGAATGGCATTCATATCGGTATAAATACCGTAGTCTTTCTCTATTTGATAATCGGCTAAAGTAAGTCGTTTCCATTTAGCTAAAGAGTGGACGATTTCTGCTTTTGCATCGTTCAAGTCTTTGATAGGGAATGTTAAAGCACGTTCAACTCCATTGAGGTCATCATTAATCCCCATTCCTTTTAAAACGAATAGAGGAGCAGTAACACGACGAAGTCTTAATTCAGAGGATAGGTTCTGCTGAAAAAAATCTTTGATTTTTTTGATACCCATCTCTGTTTGAGAGAGATTCAGTAAAGCTTTATAACCGGTTGGTTTTATCAAGTAACTCATGTTCTCTTAATGCTTTATTAATTATAATAGTTCGCAAAGATAATGATTTTATTGAGTTAGTTTGTTTTCCTGCAAAATTATATGTACTTTCGCACAAAATTTGGCTGGGTAGCTTAGCTGAATAGAGCGTCAGATTCCGGTTCTGAAGGTCGTGGGTTTGAATCCCACCCTGGTCACAAATGGTAAAGCTGTTAAATCATTGGTAAATAGATGATTTGATGGCTTTTGTTGTTTTTCTGACGAATTTGTCTTTTCTTTTGATTTTAGGTCTAAAATCATCCTTTTTGCTATTTGTTGACTAATTTTAGAAGGGGTAAAATGCTGACTATTGATGCGGAAATTAAGAAGGATGAATTGTTATGGGGTTGTATTTTAAAGACAAAAAGAGGAGTTGGCTTTTTGATAAATAGAAATAAAAAAAGCAACCATGGTAAACATGATTGCTTTTTGTGGGCGTTGACGGATTCGAACCGCCGACCCTCTGCTTGTAAGGCAGATGCTCTGAACCAGCTGAGCTAAACGCCCGAATTTGAAATCAATTTGTAGTTAAGTGGGCGTTGACGGATTCGAACCGCCGACCCTCTGCTTGTAAGGCAGATGCTCTGAACCAGCTGAGCTAAACGCCCAAAGTGAAATCAATTCGTAATGAAAGTGGGCGTTGACGGATTCGAACCGCCGACCCTCTGCTTGTAAGGCAGATGCTCTGAACCAGCTGAGCTAAACGCCCTTTCATTTATCATTAAATTAGATAAGCTTTATCTCTCTAAAGCGCTGCAAAGATACGGCTTTTTTTATAACCTCCAAATCTTTTTAAGAAAAAAGTATAAAAAAACATCAGACTGACTGATATGTATAAAGATTTATCGTAACTTTGCAATTCCTTATTAATAATGTATATGAAATTTTCAGCACTAACTGCTATATCTCCTGTTGACGGGCGATATAGAAATAAAGCCGAAGGTTTAGCGGCTTATTTTTCTGAATATGCACTAATTAAATATAGAGTGCAGGTAGAAATTGAGTATTTTATCACTCTGTCTGAATTTTTGCCAGGACTTCAAGCGTTGGCAACAGTAGAAAACAAAGAAGCTTTACGAAAAATCTATCGTGAATTCTCAGTAGAGGATGCTACTCGTATTAAAGAAATAGAAAGTGTGACAAATCACGATGTAAAGGCGGTAGAGTATTTTATCAAAGAAAAATTTGATTTATTGTCTTTACAAGATTATAAAGAATTTATCCATTTTGGATTGACTTCACAAGATATCAATAATACTTCAGTTCCTTTATCTATCAAAGATGCTTTGAACGAAGTTTATTTCCCAAGCTTAGAAGAGGTTGTTAATCTATTGAAAAACTATGCGGAAGAGTGGT
>JAFYOM010000267.1 GCA_017560165.1 Parabacteroides sp. | reverse complement strand
TCGTTTGAATGTGTATACATCAGCTCAACATACAAAGCGTGAAAGTTATTATGGAGCTGGTTTTGATTTGGATGCATATGGAGATACTAATGATTTGACTTTTGTCGGAGGTGCTCAGTATTCTTATTCTTGGGATAAATGTTTGTTTATGCCTGCAGAGTTTACAGGTGGCGCTGAGTATAATTATGATGACTTGAAAGATAAGATGTTAGGATATAATCGTACCATTGAGCAGACAGTTCATATAGGTAGTCTTTTCTTACAGAATGAATGGAAGAACCAGTATTGGGGATTTTTGATAGGAGGTCGTTTTGATAAACATAATTTGATTAATCATGTGATTTTTAGTCCGCGTGCTAATTTGCGTTATAATCCTTCTGAAGATATAAATTTTCGTCTGTCTTATTCAAGTGGTTTCCGTGCACCGCAAGCTTTTGATGAAGACCTTCATGTTACAGCTGTAGGGGGAGAAGTGGCATTGATTCAGTTGGATCCGAATTTGAAAGAGGAAAAGTCACAAAGTTTGAGTGCGTCTGTCGATTACTATCATCGTTTCGGACCGGTACAAGTAAACTTTTTGGCAGAAGTTTTTTATAATGATTTGAAGAATGTCTTTATTTTGGAAGAAATAGGTAACGATGATAAAGGTAACCTATTGATGGAACGACGTAATGGTAAAGGTGCTCGTGTAATGGGTATTAACTTAGAGGCAAAGGCTGCCTATTCATGGATGCAGTTACAGTTGGGGGCAACTCTTCAACGCAGTCGTTATAAAGAAGCTGAAGTATGGAGTGAAACGGTTGCACCTCAAAAAAAGATGTTTCGTTCACCGGATTTCTATGGTTATTTGACTGCAACATTGAATCCGATAAAACCTCTGAATATTTCTTTGACCGGAACTTATACAGGAAGCATGTTGGTTCAACATTTTGCAGGTTATGTTCCGGAAGATCGTGAAGTAAAAACACCTGACTTTTTTGATATGACATTGAAGGTAGCTTATGATTTCAAATTGTATAAGTCGATTACACTACAGTTGAATGCCGGTGTTCAAAATCTCTTTAATGCTTATCAAAAAGATTTTGATAAGGGACCTAATCGAGATGCAGGATATATTTATGGTCCGGGAATCCCGAGAAGTTTCTTTATGGGATGTAAAATCAGTTATTAAAAAAGAAAAGCGATTTATAAAAAAGGTCCAGACATTTTCGAAAGATGTCTGGACCTTTTTTTATATAAGTTGATTTTTAAAGCTGTTTATTGATGTCTTCAATGTAGGTCAAAATTTCTTCTCGCCCCTCTTTCTTTTCTGATGAAGAGAATAGAATCGGTGGTAATTCTTCCCATGCTTCTAATAGTTTTTCCTGATAGACTTTTACATTCTCTTGTAAGCGTCCTTTGGAAATTTTATCAATCTTAGTAAAGATGATTGAAAAAGGAATTTCATTTTCGCCTAACCATTCCATAAATTCCAAATCGATCTTTTGAGGTTCATGTCGACAATCAATCAATACAAAAAGACAAGTCAGTTGTTGTCTTTCTAATATGTAATTTTCGATGATACGTTGGATGTTTTCTCGTCCCTCTTTTCCCCGCTGTGCATAACCATAACCGGGAAGGTCAACCAAAAACCATTGGTTATTGATGATAAAATGGTTAATCAACATTGTTTTACCGGGTTTTTGAGAGGTCATAGCCAATCCTTTTTTACCGGTTAACATATTGATAAGAGAAGATTTCCCAACGTTACTTCGTCCGATAAAAGCATATTCCGGGACATTACCGGCCGGGCACTTTCTTACATCTGTATTACTGATAACAAATTCAGCACTTTTGATTTCCATTTTTATGTCGTTTATTGGTTTTACAAATGAATTTTGGGGTAAAGATACGAAAAAAAGGGAAGGTTACAATTTGATTGATCTGTTACGGATGGAAGCAAACCATAGCCCGAAGAAGGTTATGGCTCCATTCAACATCAACATTTCGTAACCAAATACATATCCGGTATGTTGTTTTACCCAATAATCTGTCAGAAAACAGATAATAGGTGAGGCAACACATATATAGGGTACATATCGATCACGTGGCCGTTTTTGAGTAAATAACCCAAATATAAATAATCCTAACAACGGACCGTAGGTATAAGAGGCAATCATGTAAATTGCATCAATGACACTTCGGCTATTAACCGCTTTGAATATGAGAATGATGATTGCAAATAAGATTGATATAAGCAAATGAATGACTAAACGGGTACGTTTAGCGGTTTGTGCTTGTTCTTTCTCTATTCCTAAAATGTCTATGCAAAAGGAGGTTGTCAACGCCGTTAATGCAGAATCTGCACTACTGAATGCTGCTGCAATAATCCCGATTGTAAAGAATACAAGGATGGATTGTCCTAATATTCCAGAAGTGCAAAACATTGGTAAAATGTCATCATTCAATACCGGAAGTTCTATTTGTTGTTGAGTCGCAAAAGTTAATAACAAAACCCCTAATGAAAGAAAGAGAAAATTAACAGGTGTAAATGCCAATCCATATGCATACATATTCTTTTGGGCATCTCTCAAGTTCTTACAAGATAGATTTTTTTGCATCATATCCTGATCCAATCCAGTCATGACAATTGTTATAAAGATACCGCTGAAAAACTGTTTGACGAAATGTTGTGGACTGTTCCAATCTTCAAACTCAAAGATTCGAAAATGAGGACTTTCTTGAATCGTCTGTATCATTCCTCCAAAGTCTAAATGCATACTTTCCTTTACTTGCCAAATAATCACAACTAACATTGCAAGTAAACATAAAGTCTGGAGGGTATCGGTCCAAATAATGGTCTTGATGCCACTTCGATATGTATAAAGCCATACCAAAAAGATACTGATAATGACTGTTACGGCAAAAGGAACATCCCAGGTACTGAAAACATAGTGTTGTAAAATCAATACGATTAAGTAAAGTCGGGCTGCCGCTCCTACAATCTTGGAAAGTAAGAAGAAAGAGGCTCCTGTTTTGTAACTGCACTGTCCGATTCGATCCCTTAAATAGGAGTAGATGGTGGTCAGTTGCAACTTATAATAGAGTGGAAGTAGGATTTTTGCAATGAGGATATAACCAAAGAAAAAACCTAAAACTGTTTGCATATAGGTCATATCGATACTGCGAACCATACCCGGAACGGAAACAAAAGTGACTCCGGACAGGGAGGTCCCAATCATACCAATGGAAACGATATACCAGGGAGATTTACGGTTCCCTAAAAAGAAAGCCTCATTATTGGAACTTTTTCTTCCGGTAATCCAAGCGATCAATAATAAAAGGCCAAAGTAAGCTGCTATAATAAAAAGGATAATGTAGCTATTCATTATTTGTTTTAATTTGAGACAAATATACAAGATTTATTTTTTTATCAGAGATTGGACTAAACTTAGAGGGTGTTTTCGTATAAAAAAATAAGTAATTCATCTATAAAAAAATCTTTTTTATCTATTCTTTATGGAATATTTTAATTTTTTTTATTTCTTTGTAAATGCTGGAGCTCGTGAGAGTCAAAGCAACCGGCTCATTGAGTCGGAGAGACAAATAGGTAAACACAATAGAAAAGGACACGTCCGGAAACGGTTCGTGTCCTTTTTGATTTTAGTATCTTTTTTCAATGCTGGTTCCCGGATAATAGTGGGAGAGGATTTGATGATAATGATATCCGGCTGTACTCATCATGGCAGCTCCAATCTGACAAAGTCCGACACCATGTCCCCATCCGGCTCCTGTCAAGATAAATCGTTCCGGTATATCGTGTTGTATATTTTCTTTGTCAACAACAAATGCAGAGCTGTATAAATGGCTTTCAGACAATGTACGGCGAATCTCCAATTCTTTTCCGATGATAAAGGAACGACGTGTACCAACAATCTTTAGCTCTTCTATACGTCCGGATTTACCTCGGCGAATAGGAATCAGATCAATAATCTCTCCAAAATCCATTCCGCTCTTGCGGTGGATCAACTCAGCCAATTCGGTTTGTGTATAGGTGACCTGCCAACGATAAAAGTCGGTGGTTTCCTGATCGTAGTTGTTTAATACCTGACTCAGAATGGTTTTATCATTCGTATGACAAAAAGCCTCCGGAGCAGAACGAATCCATTTTTCGGCTTCAACCTCTTGTGTTAAATCAGGAAAGGATGTGTCTGTATAGTCACGTAGGGCAATCAAGTAAGCATGTGGGGTTGGTTCCCAGCAATGTTCGAATTGTTCGGTAACGCCTCCACAACATTTAGAGAAACGTGCATCGCAAATCTCTCCTTCACTTATCAGAATTTCTCCTCTTGTCTCTTGAATAACCTCGCGGACAATCGGAGTAGAGGCACGTGTGATCCCTTGATATCGTTGGCAATGATCATCGGCACAGACATCGAAAAGGGTATGATCTTCTCGATCGTACCAGCGAATCAATCGGTTCTCTTCTTGGATATAGCTTTGTTGTTTCTCTTTTCGTTCAGTTAATAGGTCGTTTTTCCCTATTTGAGCTAATAGCCAACTCCGGGAAATAACAGCATGGGCTTTCAGCAACTCTTTGGATGCTTGTGCACTCATCTCGGAAGAGATGACACTGGTCAGATATTCTTCGACATCAACCTGATTGATGACAAGGATTTTGTTTTCATTTATCAATAGATTTAATGATCCTTTGAAACATTGATTTTCTTTGCGTTGCCAGTGAAAATTCTGACCGATTGTAACAGCTTTCAATTCAAAGTAGGCATCAGTAGATGCTGGCATGAAGACCATGTCTTGATACATTTTTCCTTGGTGAGCAATATGTCCGTTGAAAAAAAGAACATGTTGTTCTCCGACCATGAACTCTCCGGTTTCTGTCAGCACATATTCTCCATGAAAGACAAATGAGAGAGCCTTCTCTTGCATGATGCCCACATTGACTATTGGTGTTTTCATTTTTCTGATGGATGGATAAGCAATGTGCCAATATCCCGCTTGTTGCAGGAACATTGGCACATTTAAGTTATGAAGTTGTTATAAGGTTATTCTTTTTCTGTTTTCATAGAACTGTAGGTCAAATAACCAATTAAAGCAAGGTAAACAACTACAGCCAACATACCTGCTGCATTACTTTCCTGCCATTCAGCGTTAAGCAAGTTCAAACCTGCAAAACGCATAGCGGCACTGACTACACCCATCAAAGCACCACCGGCGATGAATCCGGATGCCAATAGAGTACCTTTTTCCAAACGGGCATTGTTTAATGCTTGGTCTTTGCTGCGGCTGCCTACATACCAGCTGATAGCACCACCGATTAATAACGGAGTATTCAATTCCAATGGGATGAACATACCCAATGCGAATGCCAATGCCGGAATTTTGAAGTAGTTCAAGATTATAGCCAATACAGCACCGATAGCGTAAAGCAACCAAGGTGCACCGCTACCACTCATCAACGGTTCGATAACTGCTGCCATTGCATTTGCTTGTGGAGCAGCCAACTGACCACTTGTAAAGCCGTAAGTCTGATTCAAGATAAGGATTACACCACCTACAGTTGCGGCAGATACCAATGTACCGAGGAACTTCCATGTTTCTTGTTTTGCAGGTGTACTTCCTAACCAATAACCGATCTTCAAGTCGGTAATGAAACCGCCGGCCATAGAAAGAGCCGTACAAACCACACCACCGATAATCAAGGCAGAAACCATTCCGGCTGTCCCTTTCAAACCGACAGTTACCAAGATGATAGAAGATAAAATCAATGTCATCAATGTCATACCGGATACCGGGTTGGAACCTACAACTGCAATTGCATTTGCTGCTACGGTTGTAAATAGGAATGCAATCACACCGACGATCAAAAGACCGACTAATGCATAATACCAGTTATCTAATATGCCAAAGTGGAAGAATAGATAGGTAACGATTAAGGTTGCGAATATACCGATAGCGATGAACTTCATAGATAAATCTTTCTGTGTACGGATCTCTTCCGATTGAGCTGCTCCGGCTTGACCTTTCAATTCTTTGGCAGCCAAACCAACTGCTCCTTTGATGATTCCCCATGATTTGATGATACCGATGACACCGGCTGTTGCAATACCACCGATACCGATGTGGCGAGCATAGGTAGTAAAGATTTGTTCGGCACTCATGCTTCCCACAGTGGCAGTAATAGCATTGTTCCCGAATGTCAAAACTTCATTGCCGAAAAGAGCAGACATTAATGGAATGATGATCAACCAAACCAAGAATGAACCGGCACAGATAATGGCAGAATATTTCAAACCGATGATGTAACCCAAACCTAATACGGCCGCACCCGTATTGACTTTGAATACAATCTTCGCCTTTTCAGCTAACATTTCACCAACACCAACGATACGTGTGCTTACGGTTTCACTCCACCAACCGAAAGTTGCAATAATAAAGTCATACAAACCACCGATTAAACCGGCATAGATAAGCGGTTTCGCTTGATTTCCACCCTTTTCACCGGATACCAATACC
>JAFYOM010000266.1 GCA_017560165.1 Parabacteroides sp. | reverse complement strand
TTTTTCAACATTAAATGTGCTTTTTAGACCAGTTTCACTGTCTGATTTTTTAAAAAGAGACCTTTTTACAACCACTCATAACGATTTAAGAAAACACCCATCCATATAAACAAAAAATAGGTCGGATGTAATTGTGAATTACATCCGACCTATTTTCATTTACATCGGAGGTATTTTTCCTTTTCTTTATATATAGAAAAAATACCTTTTTTTGTATTTTTGCTATCATTAAAATGAAATACGATGAATAATGAACTGCCTAAAATAGACATTCCGGTCGATTGGGTGATTGGGACAGACATCAGTCCGGACATTCTGAATCTTTATACAAACTTTCCTTGTCGATTGAAAGCTAAGATTTTTGTTTATTGCGCGGAAGGAGAGGCGGAAGGATCTATCAATCTGACACGATACCACATCAAACCGTATAATATCGTGACCATCTTACCCGGGACTATTTTACAAATACATAAAGCATCAAAGAACTTACGGATTTATGTATTGGGCTTTTCTTCTCAATTCATGGAAGAAACCAACGGACTGAAACCAATTTCCAGCATCTTACATCTGATTCAAGAGAATCCGGTAACCACCATATCAGAGAAAGTTGCTCCGATGATGGAAAACTATTTCTCTCTACTCATCCAACTATACGACCAATATCAAGAGAATATCGGTAAACCAATGATTAGCCATTTGCTATCCGGAGTGTTATTAGGAATAAAATCACTTTACAAAGACAAGGCCTCCCAACCTAAAAATCTATCTAAAAGTGAACTGATTCACAAGGATTTTATGCAGTTGGTGATGCAGAATTACATGCAAGAACGAAATGTCTCTTTTTATGCAGAAAAGTTAGGTATCACCCAGGCACATCTTTGTATGATTATCAAGCAGGTAACAGGTAAGACCTGTACAGAGATTATCTCTTCGATGGTGATTATGGATGCTAAAGCACAGCTAAAGTCTACGGAATTAAGTATTCATGACATTGCCTACTCTTTAAATTTCACCAACATGTCTTTCTTTGGTAAGTATTTCAAACGACATGTAGGAGTAGGACCTTTGGAATATCGAAATAGTTAACTTTTTACTGTCCCCAGGTTTCCCGATCCAAATTGCGATAGTTGATTGCCTCTGCCAAATGACGAACCTCTATATTAGGAGCTGATTCTAAATCCGCAATCGTTCGTGACACCTTTAATATACGGTCATACGCACGTGCCGAAAGATTTAATCGCTGCATAGCTGTTTTCAACAATGCCAAACCTGCAGCATCAGGCATTGCAAACATCCGTAACAGTTTGGTACTCATCTGCGCATTACTATAAATTCCTTCGTAATCAGCAAATCGTTGAATCTGAATTGCACGAGCTTGCATAACCCGCTCTCGGATTTTTTCACTCGATTCGGAAGGTGACTGGTCTGCCATCTTTTCAAATGGGACCGGCGCCACCTCTATTTGGATATCTATTCGATCCAACAAGGGACCGGAAACCCGATTCATATATTTCTGCACCATATTTGAAGAACAGAGACAAGGCCGATCCGGATGGTTGTAATACCCACATGGACAAGGGTTCATAGAGGCAACCAACATGAAATTAGCCGGATATTCGACTGAAAAGCGGGCACGAGATATGGTAATTTGACGATCTTCCAATGGCTGACGCATCACCTCCAAAACACTTCGATTAAACTCCGGAAGCTCATCAAGAAATAAAATCCCGTTATGAGCCAAACTAATCTCTCCCGGTTGCGGAAATGTTCCACCGCCCACCATAGCCACATTCGATATGGTATGATGAGGCGAACGAAATGGTCGCTGTGTCATCAACGAAGTATTTACTCCAATCTTCCCTGCTACCGAATGTATTTTCGTAGTTTCCAATGATTCATGCAGAGAAAAAGGAGGCAATATAGAGGGTAACCGCTTAGCTAACATCGACTTACCACTTCCCGGCGGACCGATAAGAATTAGATTATGGTTACCAGCAGCTGCTACTTCCATCGCTCTTTTTACATGTTCCTGTCCACGTACATCAGAGAAATCAGCCTCAAACTGAAATTGACGTGCATAAAATTCCTCCCGCGTATGAACAACGGTAGGTTCCAAATCTTGCTTTCCATCCATAAAAGCAATAACCTCTTTGATAGAGGAGACACCATATACCTCCAGATTATTAACAACGGCAGCTTCCCGTGCATTTTGTTTCGGTAATATAAATCCCTTAAAACCGGCTTCTCTAGCTTTGATAGCGATAGGAAGAACACCTTTTATGGGTTGTAGACTTCCATCCAATGACAACTCTCCCATCATGATATACTGTTGAATTCGAGAAGCGTCAATCTCTCCTGCTGCAGCTAAAATCCCAATAGCAAGCGGTAGATCATAAGACGAACCCTCCTTTCTGATATCAGCCGGAGCCATATTGATAA
>JAFYOM010000265.1 GCA_017560165.1 Parabacteroides sp. | reverse complement strand
CTTTAAAAACAAACTATTTATATGCAAAATCTACTTTAACAAATGTAAAAGTGATTATAGATGGTTATGTGACTGCTGATAATACAAAGAGATTTAGAGGTGTTGCACCGATTGCTACTAACGGAACGATTGGGGCAGATAATAAATACAATGTTACTTTTGACTTGAATGAAGATAATGGATTTTTAAGTTTGGCTATTACTGTTAATAACGAAGTAACAACTCGACCGATTGAGGTTCCAGTTAATCCATATTAATACATAACTGAATAAATCAGAATAATAACAAAATAAAAAATACGACAATGAAGAAAACATTATTAATTAGCTTAGCAGCCGTAGCATTAGGTAGCATGACCGCATGCTCCAATATCTTAGAAGAAGAAGGTGTGATTTCCCCCTCTGCTAAACTGGGTACGTTATCGTTATCTTTGGAACAAGATAATACGTTGAATGAAGAAACAAAAGCGACTTTTAATGGAACAACAGTTGCTTTAACAGAAGATGAGATAGGTTCTTTTAACATAGTAACGAAGTGTGGTGAAACTCCTATTAACGATTTTACAGGACTATATTCAACTTTAAAAGGGCAGTCAAAGCGAGTTGCTGTTGGTACTTATTCTTTTACAGCAACTTATGGAAATATGACAGCTCCTTTTGAATGGAATACTCCTTGTTTTTATGGTTCTGAAACAGCTGTAGTTGGTGTAACAGAAGTTGTTAATGCCAACATTAAATGTTCTTTGTCTAATTCGATAGTAGTAATAAATCAAGATGCTTTTGATACTTTTAATGATTTAGTAACTGTCGAAAAAATTGTAGCTATTAATTCTAATGTATCTGAAACTTATGGCACTGACGATTTGACTTCGGGTGTTACTTTGTTAGATGGTGCATCATTAAAAACAGAAACACTTTATGCTAAAGCAGATATTACAAATGCTAAAATTGTAATGGAAGGATTTGTAACATTAGATAATAGTAAGAAATTTAGAGTTATTGCTGAATTAAAGAAAGGTACAGGTGATACTGTTGGAGCTCAAAATAAATATGTAATTAGCTATTCACTTGTTACAGGGGATAAAGGAACTTTATCAATTTCTATCTCTGTAAATGGAACTGTTACAATTCAAGAAATAACAAAAGAGGTTAATCCATATAACTAAGAATAGTATACTTCTTAAAGGAAAGAGTGCTTATCGAGTAACTTCGATTCTACTTATGGAGTAGAAAGGTTACTCGATAAGTTATTTTTAGGAGAAGTTTTATAGCTGTTGATTGTATCAGTTAAGAATGATTCTTTGAACAAGGAACATGATTTTTTCAGTAGGAAACAAATGTTTTTATTGAAGTTTTCCTACATTTGCAAATAGCAGATGGTAAACAGACACTATAGATATATGAAAAATAGTTTTTTGTTAGGTATATGGATTGCTTTTATGGCAATCACTAGTGCTTGGGCACAAGTGGAAGAGGAAGAGGCTCCGATGGGAGAATCGTTTTTGTTCTCTTTTATGACTGGCGAAGCAGAGATTCAAGCTTCGTATGGTAATAATGCAATCGAAATTGAGCGCTTAAACCATAAGGTGTGGCCGGCTATCACCCCTTTGATGGATGGGGAATACCATCTTTTGATTGTAGGACATATTTATAGTGAGACAGGGGCTGTCTCTAAGACGGCTATCAATACGGCTTCATGGCGTGCAAATACGGTACGCCGTTATTTGAAGAATAAATATGGATTAGAGAACCGTCATATCTCTTTCTATGTGGATCGTAGTGGGGAGTGGGGCAACAATGTGCATGTCTATCTGCTCTATTATCCGATGCCTGAATTTGCGAACCGTCAGATTCTGTTCTCTACCGATCAATCGCTTGAAGCTATTTCGACAACGTTAAAGCGTTATCCGAAACCTCCTTATATCTATGTGGTAAACGATCCGGAATTGTGTGAAGATGGCGAGCCGTTTGCGTATGTGGTGAATAATAATAAAGCCGATTTACCTTATGCGGCAGGAGCGATGCGTCCGGTGGTAGCTCCACAGGAAAACGATGAAGTAGTGGAAGAGGTGGTTGTTCGTCAACAACCAAAGACACAATCAAAGGCTGTTGTGACTGCTGCTCCGGTAGTGGTAACTGAGCCGGCTACTCAAAAACAGCAGCTTGAACCGGCTCCTCAAGAACAAACGTATGAGGTGGCCCGTCCGAAGTCAGGCTATCCAATCTATCGTCCGTTTAACTTGATTGTCAAGACTAATCTGGTGCCTTGGGCTACAGTCTCACCGGGTATTGCAATCGGTACAGATGGAGCAAAGGTGGCAACCGGTTCTTTTATGCCTAACTTGGAATTGGAATATGCTTTTGCCGGATGGGGCTCTATCGCGGTAGGAGGAACCTATTCGAAGTTTAGTTATGGTGGTAATCCCAATAATTTATGGGGAGTATCTGCTTTGTCGTTGGAACCACGTTTGTGGTTTAACGATGATGGTACCTATCGTGGCTTCAATGTAGGTTTGCGTATGCAGTATGGTAATTTTAACGTGCGTGATAATAAACCCTATAATGGTCATGGTGAGACCGGTAACTTTGTGGGTGTCAGTGCGATGTTGAATGTGGTGCAACCGATTTACCGTAACTTCGCTTTTGAGGCCGGTGTTGGTTTCGGTACACGTGTTGTATTTGATGGATATACCTATCAGCGAGATTATGATTTAGGAGTAAGTGAGAAGGTGGAAAAATTCTCGTTGACTCAGTTTATGATTAATTTCCGACTTTCATTGTTGTATCGTTTCGGATTCCATTGATAAGATTTTATGGTATTATACAACAAACTCCCTTTTGTTCAAGATGAGCAAAAGGGAGTTTGTGTATGAATGCTGTTTATAATTTTTTATTTGTCTAAATTTTGCAACCAACGTTTTCCTACTTTAGTATGCAAAAAAATAAGAGCACAAAAACCGAAAACGGCAAAGAATGTAAATAATCCTAATAAAGGTGTCATTTTAAATCCTCCTTTTCTTTTAATATAGAAAGTCCAATACTTAACATGAATATAACTGAAATAACCCCAATTGTAATAACCATTGGTATATTATTCACTTCCCGCATAAAAGCAGTGATTACAACGCCAGCTAGTATTAGCTTGGCAACATCAATAAAAAACTTTCCTAATTCCTTTCTCATAATTAAGTTTGATTAATAACTTCATACTTTTTACAAAGAAAATGATTCTTTTTAGATAAAGCAAGGGCTATTTCATGATTATGGTTATATTTGTAGGAATTTGAAACCGATTAAATTGAAATGTTATGAAGAAATATCTATCATTATTGTTCATCACCTGCTTTTTGGTACCGCTTGTGGCTCAAGACCGTGCGGATCGCCAGTATTTACAAGATCCGAAGTCGTTCTCAATGATTCTGTTAGGTGACCCACAGGGATATACCAAGTTTGATATGAATCAGCCTCTGTTTGATTTGTGTACCGCTTGGATTGAGGATAATATCGATCAGCTGAATATCAAAGCTGTCTTGTGTACAGGAGACATTGTGGAACAGAATGAGAACCTGGATACCAAACAGAAGATTACTAATCAGACCGGCCACGAGATGTGGATGGCAGCTTCGAATGCTTTTGCACGTTTGGATAACAAGGTGCCTTATATCATCTCCGGAGGTAATCATGATTATGGATATAAGCGAGCAGAAAACGGGATGACCCATTTCCCGAAGTATTTCCCTTTTGAACGTAATTCTACTTGGCGTGATATTTGTGTAAGTGTCTTCCCGAATCGTAACGGAGTGGAATCCATTGAAAATGCGGCTTTTGAATTTAGAACACCGACTTGGGGTAAGATTTTGGTAATCACCAGTGAGTTTGCTCCACGTGATGAGGTGTTGAATTGGGCGAAAGAGTTGGTTGCGAAAGATCGATTCAAAAAACATAAAGTAATCTTTATTACCCATTCTTATTTGCGCGAACGTACAGCGGAACGAATCAAAGAGGAGAGCTATCAGATTACACCACGTAACTGGGGACAGGATATTTGGGATAAGTTGATCGAACCCTCTTCAAATATCTTAATGGTGCTTTGCGGACATACCGGTAAGCCTTCAGATGATTTTGCGGATGCAGTGGCTTATCGTGTGGATAAAAACCAGGCAGGAAAGAATGTACATCAGATGATGTTTAATGTTCAGACAATCGGTGGTGGTTGGAATGGCAATGGCGGTGATGGTTGGTTACGTATCTTGGAATTTATGCCGGATGGTAAGACTATCAAAGTGAGAACCTATTCTCCGTTGTTCGGTATCTCGGCTGCAACCAAACATTTGGCACATCGTACAGCTTCTTATGATCAATTTGATATGATCATAGAATAAACGTAAAGTAAAGAGAAAGTGTAAAATATTCTTTTGTTAATTTTGCACGACAAAAAACAAACAAAAAATGAAATCTACTATTTCAATGAACTCTGAGCAGTTGCTTAGAGAGGTGAAGGATTACCTAATTATCGCGTTAGGTTTGATAATGTATGCCATCGGGTGGACAGTCTTCTTATTGCCGAATGATCTGCCTTCAGGGGCGCTTGCCGGGATTGTTTCTATTATCTATTGGGGAACGGGATTACCTGTACAGTATACCTATTTTGCTTTCAATATGATGCTTTTGTTGCTTTCGTTGAAGGTGTTGGGTTGGCGGTTTAGTGTGAAGACGATCTATGCAGTTTTTTTGCTGACCTTCTTTTTATCTGTGGTACAGAAGTTAACGGAAGATGTACATTTGTTGGCTGATCAGCCTTTCATGGCTTGTATCATTGGTGCTGTGTTCTGTGGTAGCGGTATTGGTTTGGCATTTACAGCAAATGGTAGTACAGGAGGAACGGACATTATTGCGGCTGTAATCAATAAATACAAAGATATCAGTTTGGGGCGTGTGATTATGATTTCGGATATGATCATCATTGCCTCCAGCTATTTTGTCTTGCATAATTGGGAAAAGGTTTTGTTTGGGTATGTGACATTGTTTGTGACCGGCTACATGATTGACCAAGTGGTGAATACTACTCGTCAGTCTGTACAGTTCTTTATCATCTCTAAGAAATATGAGGAGATCGGACGTGCGATTAATGCTTTGCATCGTGGGGTAACAGTGATTGATGCAACCGGTTTTTATACCGGACAATCTCAGAAGATGATGTTCGTGTTGGCAAAAAGACGTCAATCCAATATGATTTTCCAAGTGATACATGATATCGATCCGACTGCATTTATTTCGCAAAGTGCCGTTATCGGAGTATATGGTGAGGGCTTCGATAAATTGAAGGTTAAGAAAAACAAATCGATAGAAAATTCGAATAACTAATAAATATATCGTACTATGAAAACAGAAGATATTTCACGCCGTTCGTTTTTGAAACGTGCATTGGCTGTTTCAGCTGCAACAGCAATACCTTCGTTCTGGATTCCATCAAGAGCACATGCCAGTGCATCTTTGGTTAGTCCGAATGATAAGGTCAGAGTCGCTTTTATCGGTATCGGTCATCGAGGAGGTGAAATTGCAAAAGAATTATATAATACAGGGCTTTGTGAAGTAGTAGCTCTTTGTGATGTGGATATGGGAGCTCCTCATACACAGAAGTTGATTTCGATGTTCCCAAAAGTACCTCGTTTCAAAGATTTCCGTCAGATGTTTGATCAAATGGCAGAAAAGATCGATGCTGTAACAGTGGGTACTCCTGACCATTCACACTTCCCTATTACAATCGAAGCGATGGCACATGGAAAGCATGTGTATGTTGAAAAACCGATGGCACGTACGTTCCAGGAGGTGGAATTGATGATGAAGGCTGAAAAGAAATATGGCGTAATTACTCAGATGGGTAACCAAGGTCATTCTGAAGCAAACTATTTCCAGTTTAAAGCATGGAAAGAGGCCGGCTTGATTAAGGATGTAACAGCGATTACAGCTCACATGAATAATGCACGTCGTTGGCATAAATGGAATCCTAATATGATGCACATGCCTATGGGTGAACCGGTTCCTGAAACATTGGATTGGGATACTTGGTTGTGTGCTCGTCCGTCTCGTGAATATAATCACGATTATCATCAAGGACAATGGCGTTGCTGGTATGAATATGGTATGGGTGCATTAGGAGACTGGGGAGCTCATATTATTGATACTGCTCATGAGTTCTTGGATTTAGGTTTGCCTACAGAGGTTAATCCGTTGTATTTGAAAGATCATAACCCGTTCTTCTTCCCGATGTCTTCTCGAATCTTGTTTAAGTTCCCGGAAAGAAAGGGTATGCCGGCTGTCGATTTAACATGGTATGATGGTTTGGATAATATTCCACCGGTGCCGGCTGAATACGGTGTGTCAGAAATTGATCCGAATATCCCGACTGTTGCCGGAGGTAAGTTGCAAGCAATGAAATTGAATCCGGGTAAAGAAATTTATACAAAGACATTGACATTCAAGGGTGGCTCTCATGGTAGTACATTGTCTGTAATTCCGGATCAGATTGCGAAGGATATGAATCCGACATTGCCGGAATATCAGAAGAGTCCTTCTAATCACTATGCTAACTTCTTATTGGCTTGTCAAGGAAAAGAGAAACCACGTTCTCCTTTCTCAATTGCAGGTCCTTTGAGTCAGGTATTCTGTTTAGGTGTATTGGCACAGCGTATGAATCGTAAGATTGTGTTCGATCGTGAATTGAAACAGATTGTAAATGACCCTGTTTTGAATGAAATGTTGATTGGTGAAATGCCACGTAAAGGTTGGGAACAATATTATAAAATTTAATTATACAGCCTGATAATAGGAAATGGACAATTGGCAATGGGTAAAACCCTTGTCGATTGTCCATTTTATTTATTAATTGTTCATTATCTTTGTCCCCACAATCAGTAAGATATGCAAACATTCGAAGGATATGAAGGTATTCGTTTATGGGAAGATCAATTGGCAGATGATGTGATCTTCTCCTTGTTGTTGTGTCTGTTTGTGTTCTTTGCGATTATTTTTCGAACTCATATCCAATCATTTGTAAAAATGACTAAAGATGCGTTTCTTGTGAAAGAGAGGCAGACCCTATTTGA
The DNA here is from genome assembly GCA_017560165.1 of Parabacteroides sp. Taxonomy (GTDB): domain Bacteria; phylum Bacteroidota; class Bacteroidia; order Bacteroidales; family Tannerellaceae; genus Parabacteroides. The sequence continues at coordinate 11,193 of JAFYOM010000265.1, read as the reverse complement.
TGGGGTTGTGGGAGGGAGTAATTTCATTTTTCGAAATTTTATGACCTTTCAGGCGATGGTTCTGACGACAATGGCTTTTGTTGCCATAGGTAAGATATATGATTGGATCGATTATACGAGTTGGCAATCTCTTCTGTGGAAGATAAATGTACTTTTTTGGGGTGTATTTTTATATTACCAAGTCAAACAGTTGGGATATTATGTGTTGGGATATGTTTTTGTCGAGCCTGAAAAGTATAAGTTGTGGAAGACTAGTTATAATGCAATTATTGGTCTTTGGGGCATCTCTTTATATCTGCCCGTCTTATGGTTGGTGTTTGTGAAAACCTATGTTATACTTCCTATAATTTTATTTTTTCTACTTTATGCTTTATCTCGTTTTGTGATAATTTATAAGACTATACGGATATTTCACACAAAAAGCACTGGCTTTTTATATATTAATTTGTACCTTTGCGCCCTAGAAATTTTACCCTTGGTTTTTGTGTACGAAGGTATAGTTTATTGTTTGTATAATTTTGTTGAGACAAGTGCTTTATGGCGTTGAATATCAAAAGACTATTGGTTTCGCAACCGAAGCCTACATCCGAAAAATCTCCCTATTTCGATATTGCAGAAAAATATGGAGTAGAGATTGATTTTCGTCCCTTTATAAAAGTAGAGCCTTTAACTTCTAAGGAATTCAGACAGCAAAAAATTACTATTTTAGATCATACGGCTGTAATCTTTACGGCACGTACTGCTATTGATCATTTCTTTAAATTATGTGAAGAGTTGCGTGTTACAATTCCTGAGACCATGAAATACTTCTGTATGACAGAAGCTATTGCTGTTTATCTACAGAAATACATCGTTTATAGAAAACGTAAAATCTTTTTCGGTCAGACCGGTAAATTGGAAGATTTGGTAACGGTTATCGGAAAGCATGCCAAGGAAAAATATTTAGTGGTTGTTTCCGATGTACATAAAGAGGATGTATTTACTTTGCTGACTGCGAAAAAAATTAATTATACAAAGGCTGTCATGTATCGTACTGTAAGTAACGATTTCTCTAAAGATGAGAATTTCGATTATGATATGTTGGTATTTTTCAGCCCTTCAGGTATCTCTTCATTGTTGAAGAATTTCCCGGATTTCAAGCAGGATGATATTAAAATTGGATGTTTTGGTCCTACAACAGCTAAAGCTGTAAAGGATGCAGGGTTGCGTTTGGATGTAGAAGCGCCAACTCCGGAAGCTCCCTCTATGACTGCTGCTTTGGAATTGTATCTGAAGAAAGAGATGGGTAAAAAATAAGAATGGTTAATAGAAGGTATACCCTTTCAAAAGAAGAACGCCTGTCGTGGAAACGTTACATTGATCTGTTATTTGCAAAAGGTCAATCGTTCGTAGCGTTTCCACTACGGGTGGTTTATTTACCGGTGAAAGAAGATTCATTGGCTCCAGTTTCTATCCTGATTAGTGTTCCCAAAAAGAAATTCAAACGTGCTGTTAAGCGGAATCTGATTAAGCGTCAGATTCGTGAAGTATATCGTGTGCGTAAATATACGTTGATTGATCCGTTAGTTGAAAAAAACAGGCGAATGTTGGTTGCTTTTCTCTATTTGGATAAAGAGATTCGTTCTTTTGCTGAAATGGAAAAGGCGATGAATAAGGCTTTGACTACGCTTGCTAATAAGGAATGATGAAACGTTTTTTTACAACACTTCTATTATTGCCTATATACTTTTATAAGTATTGTATCTCTCCTTTGACACCTGCTTCGTGTCGTTTTGTTCCTACTTGTTCGGAATATGCTGTACAGGCATTGAAAAAGCATGGTCCGATAAAAGGACTTTATTTAACAGTGAAACGTCTTCTCCGTTGTCATCCTTGGGGAGGAAGTGGTTATGATCCGGTTCCATAAGTATGATTTATTACGATATACATACGCATCATTTACCAGAACATCCGGAAGATATTGCTGTCCTAAGTCATATTGTGAGCATAGATTCGGATGCTTTTCAGTCTGATACAGAGCAAATCTTTTATTCTGTAGGAATTCATCCTTGGTATATAAAGGAGGAGAAAGATCAGGTGAGTGTTTGTAAGCATATGCTCTCATCTGCTAAGGTGATAGCTGTTGGTGAAATCGGATTGGATAAATTTGCGGATAAATCTTTACAAGAGCAATTATTTGTGTTTAAGCAACAAGCTCTTTTAGCAGAGGAAAATAGGTTGTTTGTTATTGTTCATTGTGTGAAAGCCTGGGATGAGCTGATTGCTTTAAAAAGGGAGCTTCATGCTAAAATGCCGTGGATTATCCATGGTTTTCGAGGAAATGCTCAATTGGCTCAACAACTGATAAGAGAGGGCTTCTTTTTGTCTTTTGGCGAACATTTCAATAGAGAGGCTGTACGAGTGGCATGGCCGAATCATTTGTTTGTTGAAACCGATGATTCAACGGTCGATATTCGTTCTGTATATGATACCATATCAGCTGTTTTAGGCGTTTCTGTGGATACGTTTGCATCGCAAGTGGCTGAAAATGTTCATAAGATTCTCCTTTTTCCATTATAAAATCGTAACTTTGCCGACATTCAAATTATATATAATCTAAAACGATGAATTTTGTTGAAGAATTAAGATGGAGGGGCATGATTTCAGATATGATGCCCGGTACAGAAGAACAGTTGTTGAAAGAAATGACTTCTGCTTATGTTGGGATTGACCCAACAGCCGACTCTTTACATATAGGTCACTTGGTATCAGTGATGATGCTGAAACATTTCCAACGTGCAGGACATCGTCCGATTGCTTTGGTCGGAGGTGCTACCGGTATGATTGGAGACCCTTCTATGAAATCGGCAGAACGTAATTTGCTGGATGAAGAAACGCTTCGTCACAATCAGGATTGTATTAAGGCGCAATTGGCTAGATTCTTGGATTTTGATTCAGATGCTTCTAATGCAGCGAAGTTGGTAAACAACTATGATTGGATGAAAGATTATTCTTTCTTGAATTTTATCCGTGATATTGGTAAGCATATCACTGTTAATTATATGATGGCCAAAGATTCTGTAAAGAAGCGTTTGAGCCGTGAATCAAGTGTTGGTATGTCTTTTACTGAATTCTCTTATCAGTTATTGCAAGGCTATGATTTCATGTATTTATATGAACATGAAGGTTGCCGTTTGCAGATGGGAGGTAGTGATCAGTGGGGAAATATTACAACCGGAACAGAATTGATTCGTCGTAAATTGGGTGGTGAAGCATATGCGTTAACTTGTCCATTGATTACAAAAGCAGATGGAGGTAAGTTTGGTAAGACTGAATCTGGTAATGTTTGGTTGGATCGTCGCTATACATCTCCATATAAGTTCTATCAGTTCTGGTTGAATGTAAGTGATGCGGATGCTGCCAAGTATATTAAGATCTTTACAGATCTTTCACAGGATGAAATTGAGACTTTAATTAAAGAACAAGAAGCTGCACCGCATTTACGTCCATTGCAGAAACGTTTGGCTAAAGAGGTGACAATTATGGTTCATTCAGAAGAGGACTATAATGCAGCTGTAGAAGCTTCAAATATCCTATTTGGTAATTCTACATCAGAAGCATTGAAACAGTTGGACGAACAGACTTTGTTGGATGTATTTAATGGAGTTCCGCAGTTTGAAGTAGCTCGTGAAGATATTGAAGCTGGTATAAAGGCGATTGAGTTATTTACTGATAAAGCAGCTATTTTCCCTTCAAAAGGAGAAATGCGCAAATTGGTGCAGAGCGGTGGTATCAGTGTAAATAAAGAAAAATTGACTAATCAAGATATGGTTATTGATAGCTCTTTGTTGTTGGATGGAAAGTATCTTTTGGTGCAAAGAGGTAAGAAAAACTATTATTTATTGATTATAAAGTAATTTTTTTTGAAAAAAGCTTGCAAGGATAAAAATTAGTACTTATCTTTGCAACGCTTTAAAGATAAAGCGCGGGATTGTCTCATGGTGTAACGGTAGCACTACAGTTTTTGGTTCTGTCTGTCGAGGTTCGAATCCTCGTGAGACAACTCAGTAAAGGCCTTGTTTTTAACAAGGCCTTTATTTTTTATAGAGGTGAGAATAGAAATGATTTTTTAATTACTGCATAAAAAAAGGATTGTTCCATTTGGAACAATCCTTTTTTACTTATTATTCAATACTGATTAGTCTTTCAACTTAGCGCAGATGAATTCACGGTTCAAACGAGCGATGTTGCTAACAGAGATGTTCTTAGGACATTCCATTTCACATGCACGTGTGTTTGTACAGTTACCGAAGCCTAATTCGTCCATTTTAGCTACCATTGCTTTTGCACGACGAGCAGCTTCTACCTTACCTTGAGGTAATAGAGCTAACTGGCTAACCTTAGCAGATACGAACAACATAGCTGAACCATTCTTACAAGCAGCAGCACAAGCACCACAACCGATACAAGCAGCAGCATCCATTGCCAAGTCTGCATCTACCTTAGGAATAGGTATTGCGTTTGCATCAGGAACACCACCTGTATTAACAGATACGAAACCACCAGCCTGGATGATTTTATCGTATGCATAACGATCTACCATCAAGTCGCGGATTACAGGGAAACCTGCAGAACGCCACGGCTCGATAGTGATAGTATCGCCATCATTGAAACGACGCATATAAAGCTGACAAGTTGTTGCACCTGTTGCCGGACCGTGTGGGTGTCCATTGATGTAAAGTGAACACATACCACAGATACCTTCACGACAGTCGTGATCAAATACGATAGGTTCTTTTCCTTCGTTAACCAACTGTTCATTCAAGATATCTAACATTTCCAGAAAAGATACACTCTGGTTAATGTTTTTAAGTTGGTAAGTCTCGAATTGTCCTTTCGCTTTCGGACCTTTCTGACGCCAAACCTTAAGTGTAATATTTATATCTTTATCCATGATTCTAATTTTTGTAATTGATGATTATTACTTCTTGTAGTTACGTGTCTGAGGCACTACGAATTCATAATTCAATGGTTCTTTTAGCATAACAGGATCTTTGTCTTCACCCTGATATTCCCAACAAGATACATACATGAACTTGTCATCATGACGAAGTGCTTCACCTTCTTCTGTCTGGTGTTCCAAACGGAAGTGACCACCACAAGATTCTGCACGGTCACAAGCGTCATGAGCCATCAAAGTACCGATTTCGATAAAGTCTGCCAAACGAAGAGCCTTTTCTAATTCAGTGTTCAAATCATCACCTTCACCTGGGATGAATACATTTGACCAGAATTCTTTCTTAAGGTCTTTCAACATCTTGATTGCATCTTTCAAGCCAGCTTCGTTACGTGCCATACCTACATGTTCCCACATAATATGACCTAACTTTCTGTGGATAGAGTCAACAGTTGCTTTACCTTTAATGCTCATCAATTTCTGGATACGATCCTTGATGTTCTTTTCTGCTTCAGCAAATTCAGGAAGATCAGTGCTGAAACGTGGAACCTGAATCTGATCAGACAAATAGTTCTGAATAGTATAAGGCAATACGAAGTAACCATCAGCCAAACCTTGCATCAATGCAGATGCACCTAAACGGTTAGCACCGTGGTCAGAGAAGTTTGCTTCACCAATTGCGAACAAGCCCGGAACAGAAGTCATCAATTCATAGTCAACCCAAAGACCACCCATTGAATAGTGCAATGCAGGATAAATCATCATTGGAGTTTCGTATGGATCATCGTTAGTGATTTCTTCATACATGTCAAACAAGTTACCGTATTTCTGTTTAACAACTTCTTTGCCTAAACGTTTGATAGCGTCTGAGAAGTCCAAGAATACAGCCAAACCTGTGTTGTTAACACCGAAACCAGCATCGCAACGTTCTTTCGCAGCACGTGAAGCAACGTCACGCGGTACCAAGTTACCGAATGCAGGATAACGACGTTCCAAATAGTAGTCACGATCTTCTTCCGGAATATCTTTACCTTTCTTTGTTCCTGCCTGTAATGCTTTAGCGTCCTCGATTTTCTTTGGAACCCAAATACGACCGTCGTTACGTAAAGATTCAGACATCAAAGTTAATTTAGATTGGAAATCACCTTTAACCGGTACACAAGTCGGGTGAATCTGAACCATACAAGGGTTAGCAAAATAAGCACCTTTCTTGTAACACTGCCATGCAGCAGAACCGTTAGAACCCATTGCGTTTGTTGACAAGAAGAATGTATTTACATAACCACCAGTTGCAACAACTACAGCATGAGCTGCATAACGTTCGATAGCACCTGTAACCAAGTTACGTGCGATGATACCACGAGCACGACCGTCTACCTTAACTACGTCCAACATTTCGTGGCGAGTGTACATTTTAACTTTGCCTAATCCAATCGGACGGCTCAATGCAGAGTATGCACCTAACAATACCTGCTGACCGGTCTGACCGCGGGCATAGAATGTACGGGATACCTGAGCACCACCGAATGAACGGTTATCCAACAAACCACCATATTCGCGAGCGAAAGGAACACCTTGAGCTACACACTGGTCAATGATGTTGTTAGAAACTTCAGCTAAACGATATACGTTAGCTTCGCGAGCACGATAGTCACCACCTTTAATAGTATCATAGAACAAACGGTAAATAGAGTCACCATCATTCTGATAGTTCTTTGCGGCATTGATACCACCCTGTGCAGCGATAGAGTGTGCACGACGAGGAGAGTCTTGAATACAGAAATTCAATACATTGAATCCCATTTCAGCCAAAGATGCTGCTGCAGAAGCTCCGGCCAAACCTGTACCCACAACGATGATATCCAAACGACGTTTGTTTGCAGGGTTCACCAATTTTTGGTGATCTTTATAATTTTTCCATTTCTCAGCCAATGGGCCTTGAGGAATTTTAGAATTTATTTCAGCCATATTATTTATATTCAATTATGATTACACCTTTAATTAATGACCACAAACAGCACTACAAGCAGCGCTACAGTCTGCACCAACACCGTTTAGGTAGAAAATAATTGTAATGATTGCAAATACAGCACAAACGACTGTTGCAAAAACTTTAGAAATACATTCCAAACGGTTCATCCATACAGTGTTATTCCATCCTAAAGTGTGAATAGCACTCCAGAAACCGTGAGTTAGGTGGAACCACAAAGCTACATACCATACTAAATACAGTGCAGTAACAAGAATGTTGCCTTTGAAATAGTAATCAATGAAAGCAGAACCGCTTTGAGGAGACACTGCTGTTCCTCCTAACATTACTTCATGATTGCCCATTAATTCAGCAAACATCATTTTGTACCAGAACTGAGAGAAGTGTAAAACCGCAAATAAGATTACGATGATACCTAACACCAGCATGTTTTGAGAAGCCCATTCTACACCTTTTGGACGAGCGCTGATAGCATAGCGGTCGTTTCCACGAGCCTTACGGTTCTCCATTGTCAAAATGAAGGCGTAGATGATGTGGATAATGAAACCAGCAGCTAATACTAAAGTACCAGCTACAGCATACCAATTAGATCCCAAAAATCCGCAAACCATGTCATAAGCTGCACCAGAAAATACAGCTACCACGTTCATGGATACATGGAACACTAAAAACAAAATAAGAAAGAGACCTGATACACTCATTATCAGTTTCTTTCCAATAGAAGAATTAAGTAACCACATAAGATAATAATTTAAGTTATTTAATTGTATTAAAAAAATATCCTTCTTGTTTTATATACCTAATGCGCAAAGGTATGTTAAATCCCTATATGAAACAAACGATTAAAGAAATATTTCAGCAATGTAAAAGCCTCTTTTTGCATTTCATTTCTCATAAATTCTTAAGGCAAGAAAATAGATTGAGAATCGTATGCTTTTTCCTTCTTAAGTAGAAGATGATGAAAAAAACTATAACTTTGTATGAAAATGATTGAGATATGCAGATGATTCCTTCTATAAATACGTTGAAAAAAAGTATATTGTTATATCGAGGGCTCCGTTACCGAAAAGGTTTCGGAGTGCATTCTCCTTTTGTTTTTAATTTGATAACGAAGGTTATAGAGGAAAAAGCATCATATTATAGTTTGGATGATATTGAATTGATTCGTAAGCAGATGCTTTATCGAGAGGAGAGGGTTGACTACTTAAGTCGTGGTCGGAAAGGTAAAAAGTCTAGTCGAACGATAGGACAAATAGTTAGGCAAGAGTCGATAAAACCGAAGCATGGTGCTTTATTGTTTCGTCTTACGAACTATTTCCGTCCCCAAAATATTTTGCAAATAGGAGCAAGTATGGGGTTATCTACGCTTTATCTCTCTTCTTATGCTTCCGGCTTAAAATGTTGTGTGTTGGAAAATGAACCGGAGTTTGCAAAAATCTCTCGTATTGTATATGAGAAAGGGGCACGTAATCCGATAGATTTACGTGTGGGAAACTATCAAGAATTGTTACCTGAAATATTGAAAGAGAAGGAATCGATTGATTTGTTTTTTTTCAATTCATTGTATGAACAACAACAGAACCATTTGTTGTTTGAGATGTGTCTTTCAAAAGTTCACAATGATACTGTTTTTGTTTTTGAAGGGATTAAGGAGAATAAGCGGATACGTGAATTTTGGCGTAGCGTTTGTGAGAATCCAAAGGTGACGGTGACAATTGATCTTTATTCGATGGGAATCGTTTTCTTTAATAAGAAATTGCATAAAAGAGATTATATCGTTTACTTTTAAGTAAATATAGGGTAGATTATGAAAAAGAGTGTGATATATACAGGTACGGGAGATAAAGGAATGACCTCTTTGGTGGGTGGTCAGCGTGTTTCAAAGGCTCATCAACGGATAGAAAGTTATGGTACTATTGATGAGTTAAATTCGTTTATTGGACTTTTGATTACGACATTAGATGAAAGTGAGGATCAAGATTTCTTGTTGTTTATCCAACATAAACTTTTTACTATCGGTTCCTATTTAGCTACCGACCAAGAGGCTACTGACCTGCGAGTTGAGAGTAGGATTTTGCCGGAAACAATTGTCCGCATAGAAAATGAGATAGATCGTATAGATGGGGCATTGCCAAAAATGCGTAATTTTGTATTACCCGGAGGTTGTCGTTCGGCTTCTTTGGCTCATGTTTGTCGTACTGTTTGTCGACGTGCAGAGCGTCAAATTTATCGGTTAATGGAGACGATAGAAGTTGAAGAACCTGTTCTTGTTTTTATAAACAGACTATCTGATTATCTGTTTGTTCTAGCTCGTAAAGAGTGTGTTAGGAACAATGGTAATGAAATAATTTGGGATTATACTTGCATCTAAAGAATATTGTTATACTTTTGCGCAAGAATTGTGAACCGAACCACTACGGTGGTTATTAATACTTGATAACAACTATGTATTGGACTTTAGAGCTAGCTTCAAAATTGGAAGATGCTCCTTGGCCTGCAACCAAGGATGAATTGATTGATTATGCACAACGTTCTGGTGCACCATTGGAAGTAATTGAAAACTTACAAGAAATGGAAGACGAAGGTGAAATATACGAATGTATAGAAGATATTTGGCCTGATTATCCAAGTAAAGAGGATTTCTTTTTTAACGAAGAGGAGTATTAATGTGCGAGACTCGCATTATTAAAGAAAGAAATAATGAAGATGAGGTAGCGGGTATTTCCCTGCTGCCTCGTTTGTTTTTATACAATTTATTTGTTTTAAATTCGTTTGTATTTTATTGATACAATTTATTTAGAGAACTCAGATGAAAAAATATCTCCTGCTTATCGTTTTGATTGTAACCGGTGTTACAGGGATACGGGCACAATATGATTCACAATTGAGCCAGTATTTTATGGCAATGGGTTATTATAATCCGGCGTATGCAGGTGTGCGAGAAGATTTGAATCTGTTAGCCTTGTCTCGTTTACAGTGGATTGGTATCGAAGGTGCTCCTAAATCATTTTTAATTAATGCAGATATGCCGTTGAAATTGGGTAAGACCAATCATGGGGTAGGTCTGTTGGTTTTTACAGAAGGAATCGGTCTTTTCCAAAATACGCATGTGAATTTACAATATGCTTATAAACAGAAACTTTTTGGAGGGACTTTGAGTATCGGGTTACAATTTGGACTGGTTAATCAATCATTTAATGGAGAAAAGGTATTTTATCCATCCAGTCAGTATCATCAACAGCAAGATCAAGCTATTCCGAAAACGCAAGTGAGTGGTATGGGTATGGATATGGGTGCCGGACTTTATTATACGCATAAAAAATTTTATGTAGGATTGGGAGCGACGCACTTGAATAAGGCGGAAGTTCGGTTGGATGAATATTCTTCGATGTATCTGAGTAGTACATATAATTTAACGGGAGGATACAATATTCAGTTTCATAATCCGTTGTATGAATTACAACCGTCGTTTTTTTTGAAAACAGATATGCAAAGTTTTCAAACGGATATAACCGCTCGGTTGGTTTATAATAAAATGTTTAATGGTGGTTTTTCCTGGCGAGTGAATGAATCAGTCATTTTATTGTTAGGTGCAAAGTTCGGAAGTTTCCAAGTAGGATACGCATATGATTTTCCTACCACACCGATTTTAAAAGGTACAAGTGGAAGCCATGAACTGATGGTCAGCTACAAACTGAAATTGAAAAAGTCAAAGTCAGGAAAAAATAAACATAAAAGTGTACGTATATTATAGTATATGAAAAAAGTATTGTTAGTACTTGTGGCAGTAGCCATGTTGACCTCTTGTGGTAAATCTCTAACCAATGTAGGAGGAGAGGTTACCGGAGTGCGGACAGTGGCGTTTAATGAGCCGGCTCCCTATGGCATGGTATTGATTAAAAGAGGTTCGTTTGAAATGGGACCTGCTGATAAAGATTCTTTGTGGGGAATCAATTCGGAAACCAAAGGTGTCTCTTTTGATGCTTTTTGGATGGATGAGACAGAGGTGACGAATGCAAAATATCGTCAGTTTGTTTATTGGGTACGTGATTCGATTATCCGTGAACGTTTGGCTGATCCTGCTTATGGAGGTAATGATTTGTTTAAGATTACGGAGGATAAGTATGGTGAACCGGTTACTCCACACTTGGATTGGAGTCGTCCTATTCCTTGGAAGCGGGCGAATGAAGATGAAATTCGTGCCATTGAAAGTGTTTATACTATAAATCCGGTAACGGGCGAAAAGACATTAGATCCTAAACAGATG
>JAFYOM010000264.1 GCA_017560165.1 Parabacteroides sp. | reverse complement strand
TATATTAAAAAACATGCTTCCATGAGCAACACCGACAATCCAAGGATAAGTTGCAAAAATGATAGGAACAGCTCCACGAAGTCCTACCCATGATATATATAATTTCCCTCGTGTCGAAAAATTCTTAAATGGTATCAATGTTAAAAAAATGGTTGCTGGACGAGCTACTAATATCATGAATAAACCAACAGTTAAACCAACAGGAGCTACCGGCAACAATTCGTGTGGGTTTACCAATAATCCTAATGAAAGGAACATTACGATCTGCCACAACCAAGCAAAACCATCAAAGAAAGTACCAATGCTTTTCTTGTGTATAATCTTCGCATTTCCAACTACTAATCCTGCTATATAGACAGCCAAATAGCCATTCCCTTTACACAAACTTGTTGCAGCAAAGGTAAAAAATGCCATGGTCATTAATAAAATCGGATAAAGAGATTCATTGTTTAGATTCAAATGATTAATTAAAAGAACAGCTAAACGTCCTAATAAATATCCAACAATTGAACCTACTGATAATTGAACAACCAATTGCAAAATTGCATCAGGAAGGTTCATCCCACCTACTTGAATATAGGCAATTAACAACAATGTAAGCATATAGGCCATCGGGTCATTACTACCACTTTCTAATTCTAAAGTCGGGCGTAAACGTTCTTTCAGATATACTCCTTTACTACGTAAAATAGAGAAAACGGAAGCAGAGTCTGTTGATGACATAACTGCTGCCATTAATAACGATTCTGGAAATGTAAGCGTTACATAATTGGAAAAATGCTGAAAGACATAATAGATAAAACATCCTGTAATAAGCGTTGTAAGTAATACTCCTACAGTTGCTAATAATACACCTTGTGTCGCAATAGGTTTGATGTCTGATACTTTTGTATCCATACCACCTGAAAACAAGATGATACTTAATGCTAACATACCAATATATTGTGCAACTTGTGGGCTGTTAAATTGAATACCTAAACCATCGCTTCCAAATAGCATCCCTACTCCCAAAAAAAGCAATAAGGCTGGTAGGCCAAAACGATAGCCTGCTTTACCGGCAATAATACTGAAAAAGAAAATAATGGAGGCCATCAGTAACATGGCTTCCGGACTATTAATAAGACTAAAGTTTTGAAACATAAAGTGAAACTGCTAAGTTTAGATTTAGACTTCAAAGTAAAGAATAAATAACGAAATACACAACTGCTTAACAATTAAGCTTCTGATATTTAAATATATTCTGTATATTTGTACAGAATATATATTGACGCTATGACTAAAACAACTTTATTCATTGTATTGTTTTTCTTATTAATAGGGACTTCATGTACAAAAGAATTTATCTCAGACAAAACGTATCGTACAGAAGTTCAAAAAGATTTTGAGGCAAAGAAAGCGGCATTGCCTTATGGAAATCTGTTTACGGTATTTGACCAATCGTTAACCGATAATGAAAAACAGGCGCTTACTTTCTTGTATGCTTATATGCCAATCGGTGACATTACCGATTATGATGGTCAATTCTTTCTTGAGAATGTTCGAAGTTCTTTTCGAGCACAAGAGGAGATGTCTTGGGGAGATAGTATTCCTGAAGAAATCTTCCGTCATTTTGTAATGCCTATACGTGTAAATAATGAAAATTTAGATGAAAGTCGGATGGTTTTTTATGAGGAGTTGAAAGACCGTGTCAAAAATCTTTCTTTGTATGATGCTATCTTAGAAGTGAATCATTGGTGTCATGAAAAGGTTATCTATACTCCATCTGATGCTCGAACAAGTTCTCCTTTAGCTTCAGTAAAAACGGCATACGGTCGTTGTGGTGAAGAGTCAACTTTTACTGTTGCAGCCTTGCGTGCTGTCGGTATTCCTGCCAGACAGGTTTATACGCCTCGTTGGGCACATACAGATGATAATCATGCTTGGGTAGAGGCTTGGGTAAATGGTAAATGGCTCTTTTTAGGAGCTTGTGAGCCTGAACCTGTATTGAATTTAGGTTGGTTTAACGGACCTGCATATCGTGGAATGTTGATGCATACCAAAGTCTTCGGTAAATATAACGGACCGGAAGAGATTATGGATGTAACCAGTAATTACACAGAAATTAATGTTATCAACAATTATGCTCCGACTGCAAAAGTAACCATTACGGTGGTAGATACAATTAATCGACCGGTTGAGAATGCTAATGTTGAGTTTAAAATATATAACTACGCAGAATTCTATTCTGTTGCAAACAAATTGACAGATGGTCAGGGAAAAACATCCCTAACAGCTGGAAAAGGTGATATGTTGGTGTGGGTAAGTAAAGAGGGGCTATTTGGTTTTAGTAAAGTCTCTTTTGGAAAAGAGGAGAACGTTACAATTATTCTCAATAAAAAGCCAGGAGATTTGGAAACCATCTCTTTAGATATCATCCCACCGGTTGATGGTTCAATTCCTGTGGAGGTAACAGATGCACAAAAAGAGGCTAATGTAAAGCGTCTGCATGATGAAGATGTAATCCGTAATCAATATGTTGCCACTTTTTACACAGAGGAAAAGGCGAGATCATTAGCCAATGAACTATCTATTAATCCAAAGAATACTATCAAAGTAATGTTGGGAAGTCGTGGAAACTGGCAAGAAATTGAAAAGTTCTTACGTGAAACTCCATTGAAACTTCGTCCCAAAGCTCTTTCTTTATTGAAAGTCATTTCAGCGAAAGATTTACGTGACACTCCAGCAAGTGTATTGGCTGATCATTTGACTTATACTAAGCCGATGCAAAGTTCTCTTTTTACAGAATATGTACTGAACCCGCGTGTGGCTAATGAGTTATTAACTCCGTATAGGAGATTTTTTCTAACGAATATGGATGCGCAAATACAGGTAGATGCTAAAGCTAACTTGCAATTAGTTATTGACTGGGTGAAAGATAGTATTCAAGTTAATGATACACTCAATTCCCAACGCATCCCTATTATGCCGATGGGTGTATGGAAGTCACGTGTGGCTGACAGTCATTCTCGTGATATCTTCTTTGTGGCACTCTGCCGTAGCTTAGGTATCCCGGCACGTATTGAGCCGGTAACGGGAAAAGTACAATATGCTAAAGGTTTAGAGTGGATAGATGTTGATTTTGGAACATCAGTTTCTTCTACAAAACGACAAGGACGTGTTGTCGCAGGTTTTCAGCCAACACAATTGTTATCAAATCCGAAATATTACAGTCATTTTACAATTGCAAAAATATTACCGACAGGTAAACTGCAAACATTGAATTTTGAATCGGGCGATGTGGATATGGGCAGTGGTGATACGTGGAGTACATTGTTAAAAAGACCGCTCATTTTAGATGAAGGACATTATCTGTTGGTAACAGGTTCCCGTATGGCAAACGGAAGTGTATTGGCTGGATTATCTTTCTTCAATATTAAAGCAGGTCAAACAACTTATATCCAACTTAATATACGAGAAAGTAAAGATGACGTACAAGTTATAGGAAATTTCAATTCTGAAAACAAATTTAAACGCGTGGATAATGGGGAAGAGACTAGTCTGCTAACGACAACAGGTCGAGGTTACTATATTGTTGCAATTTTAGGTGCACGTCAAGAACCAACAAATCATGTTATGCGTGATTTAGTTGCTTTTAAGCAGGAACTTGAGACCTGGGGAAGGGAGATTGTGCTTCTTTTTTCGAATGAAGAAGAATTTCAACGTTTTGATCCAAAAGAATTTGGAGAACTTCCTAATACGATTACTTACGGGATAGATATCGACAAAAACATTCAAAAAGAGATGGTTAAGAATATGAGATTATCTAACGCTAACAATCTTCCAATCTTCATTATTGCCGATACTTTTAATCGGGTTGTTTTTGTTTCCCAAGGTTATACCATTGGCTTAGGTGATCAATTAATGAAAGTAATTCATAAACTTTAAAAAAATACTTGTCGGTATTGTTCTATCAATATCCGACAAGTATTTTTATACTGTAGTGAAATCTAACTGTTTCCGTTCTAGGTTTGCTTGTGCTATTTTAACTGTTATTGCATCTCCTAGTCGATAAACTTGTCTGGTTTTACGTCCTATCAAACAGTAATTTTTTTCGTCAAAATCAAAATAATCACCACTTAGGTCACGCATAGGGATGAGACCTTCGCATTTGTTTTCATTCAGCTCTACATATAATCCCCATTCTGTTACTCCAGAAACAACTCCATCAAATACTTGTCCTAATTTATCTTGCATAAATTCGACTTGCTTGTATTTAATAGATGCACGTTCTGCATTTGCAGCTAAAGTTTCCATGTCAGAACAATGTTTGCAATAGTCTTCATATTTATTTTTCACGACACTTCGTCCACCAGTGAGGTAACGTTCTAACAAACGATGTACCATCATATCGGGATAACGGCGAATAGGTGAGGTGAAATGAGTGTAATAGTCCATCGCTAAACCATAATGTCCTATATTTTCTGTTGTGTAATGTGCTTTTTGCATAGAACGAATAGCTAAGGTCTCTATAAGGTTTTCTTCCGGTTTCCCTTTAACATTATCCAATAACTTATTGATATTATTGGAAATATCTGTTTTCGAACCTTCAATGTTCATCTTATATCCAAAACGACCGATAAATCTTGATAAATCTTTTAATTTATCAGGATTCGGTTGTTCATGTACACGATAGACAAAAGTTTTTTTGATTTTATTTTTATTTTTTCCAATAAACTCTGCAACCGTTAGATTAGCCAATAGCATGAATTCTTCTATAAGTTTATTGGCCTCTTTGGGTATTTTAAGATAAGTCCCGATTGGTTTTCCTGTTTCATCAATATTAAATTTAACTTCGTATCGGTCGAATGCGATAGCCCCGGATTTAAAACGTCTTTCACGTATTTTTTGAGCTAAATCATTAAGGGTTAATATCTCTTCTTTGTATTCACCCTCTTTTGTCTCAATGATTTGTTGTGCCTCTTCATAAGTGAAACGTCGGTTACTTTTAATAATTGTACGTCTAATACGTGATTGTATGATTTCTGCCTTTGTATCTAATTCAAAAATTACAGAAAAACATAGTTTTTCCTCATTAGGACGAAGAGAACAAATTTTATTACATAAACGTTCAGGTAACATCGGTATCGTACGGTCGACAAGGTAGACAGAAGTAGCTCGATTATATGCCTCTCGATCAATTAGGCTTTCTGATTTTACATAATGAGTTACATCTGCTATATGGACACCTACTTCCCAGTTTCCATTATCTAGTTGTTTAATGGAAAGTGCATCATCAAAATCCTTTGCATCTTTAGGATCAATCGTGAAAGTTATGGTATTTCTGAAGTCTTCACGTTGGATGATATCCTCTTCTGTTATTTCTTCTGATATTTTGTTTGCTGTTCTTTCTACATTTTCCGGATAAACATAAGGTAGTCCATATTCTGCTAAAATAGCATTCATTTCAACATCATTGTTCCCTGATTCTCCTAATATATCAAGTACTTCTCCTAATGGATTTTTCGCATTTTCAGGCCATTCTGTAATACGAGCGACAACTTTATCTCCGTTTTTCCCCTTTTTTAATTTCTCTTTGGGAATGAAAATATCATTAGACAATGTTTTATCTTCAGTGATAAGGAAGGCGAATCCTTTGGTCACTTGTAGCTTACCAACAACGGTTCGTTGGTTATTTTCTAATATTTCTATAACTTCTCCTTCTGGCTCTGAACCTTTTCTTTTTGAACGAAGTTTAATTTTAACTTTATCTCCGTCTAAAGCATGACCGGAATATTGCTCAGTTATAAGAATTGGTTCTCCTCCATCTTCTGGAATAAGAGAATTTTTCCCATTTTGTCGGTGTCTAAATGTCCCGATTATGACAGTCTGCCAATCTTTGTATAAATAACGGCCTCTATCTATTTCTGTAATAAAATTAGCAGCTGCAAGTGTATCTAAAATTTCAACAACTTGACGTTTTTGTATTTGATTTGAAATTCCAATTATTTTGCTGATTTGTCGATAATTGAAAGGTTCTTTAGGGGAAGACTTGAATACATTGATGATCGTATTTATCATGACCTCTTTTTTCATGCGTTTGCTTCCGCTCTTAATTTTGTCGTTTTTCTTCTCTGGTTTTTGTTTGTCAGTTCTTTTCTTATTCATAGTTTTCTCAATCTTACGCAAAGAAAACAATAAATTTTGAGAAGCTATTTATATTTGGAAATAAAAATACCGATATAGAAGTTATAAAACTAAGGTTTGATAGGAGAAGAGTTATCAGTAAAAGCTATATTTGCATAGTTTAATCCATAATTAAATTTTGCTTATGCTGAAGCAGCAGTTACAACAAAAATTACAACAAAAACTATCTCCACAGCAGATTCAATTAATCCGGCTTTTGGAACTTCCTGCTATAGAATTAGAAGAACGGATTAAACATGAATTGGAAGAAAATCCTGCTTTAGAAGAGGGAAAAGAATCATTGGATGATTTGGAACGAGCAGAGAATGAAGATGAAAGTTTTGATACCTATAATTCTGATATAACTACTGAAGAATCGATTGATTTGGGTGATTATAGAACTGAAGATGATATTCCGGATTATAAACTTCGTGAGTTAACTGAACGTGCAGAAAAAAAAGAAGAAATTCCATTCTCTGTAAGTGAATCTTTGAATGAATATTTACTTCAACAGCTTGCTTTACGGGATTTGTCTGAGACAAATGTAAGAATAGCCGAATATATTATAGGCAATATTGATGATAACGGATATCTACGTAGAGATTTATCGGCTATAGCGGATGATTTAATTTTTCAAGCCGGTTTGGATGTAACGGAGCAAGATATAGAAAAAGTTCTTTTCGTAATACAAGATTTTGATCCGATTGGTGTTGGTGCACGTGATTTACAAGAATGTCTTTTATTACAATTAATCAAACAGGATGAGGATAATATTAAAAAGTTAGCTGTACGGATTCTTACAGAGTTTTTTGAGGAATTTACTCGTAAGCATTATGATAAAATAATGCGTGGATTGGATCTAGAAGAGGATACTTTGAAAAAGGTTATTCGTGAAATAACGATGTTAAATCCTAAACCTTGTGCTAATTGGGGAGATTCAATGGAGATTTCTTTTAGTCAAGTTATTCCAGATTTTGTTGTTGAGGCTATTAATGGTGATTTGATTTTAAGTTTGAACAATCGAGGAATACCGGAGATGCGTATTAGTCGTGAATATGCAGAAATGTTTGAAGATTATACTAGAAATAAAATGAATCAAACGGCACAAATGAAAGAGGCTGTTTTATTTGTGAAACAGAAGTTGGATTCTGCTCAGTGGTTTATAGAAGCAATCAAGCAACGACAAGAAACATTACAACGTACGATGGAGACCATTATCTCTTTGCAGCGAAATTTCTTTTTATCTGGAGATGAATCTACTTTGAAACCGATGATTTTGAAGGATGTTGCGCAAAGATCTGGATATGATATTTCAACAATTTCACGGGTGAGTAATAGTAAATACGTACAAACAAATTTCGGTATTTATCCGTTGAAATACTTTTTTTCAGAATCGATTCAGACTGATAGTGGGGAGGAAATCTCTACGCGAGAAGTTAAGTCTATCTTAAAAACTTATATTGAAGGAGAAGATAAGCGGAGGCCGCTTACAGATGAAGAACTTGCTGTACTTTTGAAGGATAAAGGATATATGATTGCACGTCGTACAGTTGCAAAATATCGTGAACAATTAGAGATTCCTGTTGCAAGGCTCAGAAAAGAAATATAAATTTGAAGCGTTATGAAACTATTGGCAAATATCATATCAGGAATGTTTCATCCGTTACTTATGGTGACGTATGGCTTGATATTGGCTTTCTCTTTTACCTATTTGGTGATTTATCCACCGGCCATGAAGTTTTTATTAGTAGGAGGAACTTTTTTATCTACAGCATTGATTCCTGGAGCTTTCCTTTTTTTTATGGTAAAAACAGGACACGTGGTTGATATGGAATTATCGAACCGACGTGAACGTACGCTCCCTTATTTGATCATTATTTCTTCTGTAATGGTTTGTGCTTTTTATATGATAAAGATGATGATGCCGTTTTGGTTTGTCTCTTTATTGTTGGGTGTGTGTGTTGCATTGATTATAGCTCTGGTCATTAATTTCTTTTGGAAAATCAGTGCGCATATGATAGGTATAGGTGGGTTATTAGGTGGAATTATGGGAGTTGCTCATACACATGTCATGAATCCTTATTGGTGTTTTATTTGTATGATTCTGATATCGGGATTTGTTGGAACTTCACGTGTCCTTTTGAAGAAACACACACCTATGCAAGTATATGCCGGATTTATTTTAGGATTCGGATGTACATTTATTGCATCAATTTTAAGTTTTATCTATTTATTTATCTAATAAAAATATTAAAGTTATGAATTTCCCTGCTGAATTAAAGTACACAAAAGATCACGAATGGATTCGTGTAGAAGGTGATGTCGCTTATGTTGGTATTACTGATTATGCTCAAAGCGAATTGGGTGAAATCGTATTTGTTGATATCACAACTGAAGGAGAAACTGTTGAAAAAGAAGAAGTATTCGGTACTATTGAGGCCGTAAAAACTGTTTCTGACCTATTTATGCCTGCAGGAGGTGAAGTGTTGGAGGTAAATCCAGATTTGGAAGAACAACCAGAATTGGTAAACGAAGATGCTTATGGTAAAGGTTGGATTATAAAGGTTGCTTTATCAGATTCTGCAGAATTGGATGATTTGATGACAGCTGCTGAATATGAACAAATGATTGCGAATTAAGATGAAACCTGTTGTTAGTATAATCATGGGTAGCACTTCGGATCTACCTGTAATGGAAAAAGCTGCAAAATTTTTGGATGAGATGGAGATTCCATTTGAAATGCATGCTTTGTCAGCCCATCGTACTCCTGAAGAAGTTGAAGTTTTTGCAAAAGGAGCTAAAGATAGAGGTATTAAAGTTATTATAGCAGCTGCAGGTATGGCGGCCCATTTATGTGGTGTGATTGCCTCTATGACAACTATACCGGTGATAGGGGTTCCTATTAATTCAACTTTAGATGGTATGGATGCTCTTTTGGCTATCGTACAGATGCCTCCGGGTATTCCAGTAGCCACTGTTGGTATTAATGGGGCTTTGAATGCGGGTATTTTGGCTGTTCAGATGCTGTCAGTGGGAGATGAGCAACTTCAAGAAAAGTTAGCGACTTACAAGGAAGATTTGAAAAAGAAAATAGTAAAGGCTAATGAAGAGTTAGCAAAAGTTTCTTATACATATAAAACAAATTAATTGCCTGAAATGAAGTTGATGGTAGATAGGTTTAGTTAGGTGGTTTATTGTACCACGTTCACTGTCTGCTGTCAACTTTCAATTTTCATTATATAATGTCACGCTATTTTAACTATCATCGTCGTGTTTCCTCGGCAGTCCGTATAGGAAATACACCATTAGGAAGTGATAATCCTATCCGTATCCAATCGATGGCAAATGTTTCAACAATGGATACTGAGGGGGCTGTGGAACAGGCTCTTCGTATGGTTGAGGCAGGTGCAGAGTATGTGCGTTTTACGGCTCAAGGAGAACGTGAAGCAAGAAATTTAGGAATTATCCGTAAAAAACTTACTGAAGCCGGATGTACAACACCTCTAGTTGCTGATATTCATTTCAATCCTAAAGCTGCAGATGCTGCAGCAGAAGAGGTTGAAAAGGTACGAATAAATCCCGGGAACTATGTGGATAAGGTTAAGACTTTTGACTTGTTGGAATATACAGATGAAGAGTATGCTGCTGAGTTACAAAAGATTCGGAATCGTTTTGTCCCTTTTATAAATATATGTAAAGAACATGGTACGGCAATTCGTATTGGGGTAAATCATGGATCCTTATCAGATCGTATCATGAGTCGATATGGAGATACACCGGAGGGGATGGTTGCTTCATGCATGGAATTTTTACGGATTTGTCGAGATGAAAATTTTCCAGATGTTGTAATCTCTATTAAAGCCTCAAATACTGTCGTTATGGTTAAGACTGTTCGATTATTGGTATCTCAGATGGAGGTTGAAAGTATGCATTATCCGTTACATTTAGGTGTGACTGAAGCCGGTGATGGTGAAGATGGACGTATTAAAAGTGCTGTAG
>JAFYOM010000263.1 GCA_017560165.1 Parabacteroides sp. | reverse complement strand
GATTTCCCAAACGAAACAACAATTCGTTTTCTTCCTGATGAAACGATGTTATTGATGGTTCGTCGGGAGAAAGCAGATAAAGGTACTTATTGGGGTGTTAGTAAACCTCCTTATAAAGAATGGAGTTGGGTTAATTTGAATATATTTATGGGTGGCCCTGACTTTATTGTTTTGAATGATGGTCGTATTATAGCAGGAGGACGTTCTTTGTATTTACCGAAATCTCCTAAAACTGTTTTATACTTAGGTAATAAAGAGGGTGAATTTGAGGAACGTTATGTCTTACCTTCTGGAGGTGATAATAGTTATCCAGGAATGATTGTTGTAGGTGATCAATTATGGGTAAGTTATTATTCTACTCATGAAACATCTAAGGCTTCTATTTATTTAGCAAAGTTGCCTTTGTCAGTTTTTGAAGAGTATAAGAAATAGATGTTAATTTAAATTCGGTTATCATGAAAAAGTTTTTATTTTTATTGTGTGTGTTATTTTCATTTATTTGTCATAACACATCTGTGCTAGCACAGCCGGCCCAAAAGATGGTAAATGTTGTAATTACTCCAAGTTGTGAAGATTGGCAATGTAAAGTAAAAGAAGAGGTGACATTTACAATCCATGTATTAAAGAACAAAGTTTTAATGAAAAATGTGACAGTAGAGTATGAAATAGGTCCTGAATTTTTTCCTACTGAAACGAAGAAAAATTTATTGTTGAAAGATGGTAAGTTGACATTGAAAGCATCTATGAAAGAACCAGGCTTTTTGCGTTGTAAAGTTAGAGCAAAAGTTGATGATAAAGTTTATGAGGAACTTGCCACAATTGGTGTAGATGTGGATAAAATTCAACCTACAGTTTCAGATCCAAAAGATTTTGATGTTTTTTGGACGAATGAAATAAAAGAAGCACGTAAGTTACCTCTTGATCCGATTGTAAAATTGGTCCCAGAACAATGTACTTCAACTAAGAATGTCTATCATGTGAATTTTCAAAATGAAGTTCCTGGTTCTCGGATTTATGGTTGGTTAGTGCTCCCCAAGAAACCAGGAAAATATCCTGCTGTACTTCAAGTACCGGGTGCCGGAGTTTATGCACATACACCATTTAAAGAATTAGGTGAAGATATCATTACATTGACGATTGGTATCCATGGTATTCCTTTTGATATGCCTAAGGAAATTTATAATCATTTATATCGAGGCGCTCTTCGTGGTTATTATCGTTCTAATATGAATAATAAAAATGCTCACTATTATAAACGTGTTTATTTAGGTTGTGTACGTGCAATTGATTTTATTTATACTTTGCCTGAATTTGATGGTGAAACATTAGGGGTTACAGGTGGTAGTCAAGGAGGTGCTTTGTCAATTGTAACGGCTGCTTTAGATTCTCGAGTCAAGTTTCTAGCGGCTTTATATCCAGCATTATGTGACCATACAGGTTATTTACATAATCGTGCTGGTGGATGGCCTCACTATTTCCAATCAAGAAAACCTGTAGAAGGAGAGGTTGAAACTTTATCCTATTTTGATGTGGTCAATTTTGCTCGTCGTGTGAAAGTTCAAGGCTATTATTCTTGGGGGTATAATGATATGACTTGTCCTCCTACTTCTATGTATTCTGCTTATAATGTAATACCTGGACAGAAAGAATTGCATTTGTATTTAGATACTCATCATTGGGTTTATCCTGAACAGACGAATCAGCTTCGTGCATGGTTACGGAAGAAGTGTGAGGAATAAAAAGAATGAATACGATGTCTAAAGTCGCGACTCTTCTTATAGGGATATTGGGTCTATTGTTAATGTCTTGTATGAAATCGGAACGCAATGTAGCATATTTATTAGTGGGGTCTTATTCTGAAGCTTCAGAAGCGGGAATTTCTTTGTATCGATTTAATATGGAGACCGGTTCAACGGAGTTTGTAAAGGATTTCTCAGGCATAGCAGATCCCTCCTTTCAGGCTTTTGATAAAAATGGACAGTATGTTTATTCAGTTAGTGAGACAGAAGGGGAAGAAGCTAAAGTGTGTGCTTACATTTTTGACAAAAAAGAGGGTAAACTTTGTTTTTTGAATGAACAAAAGACAAAGGGAGGAGCCCCTTGTCATATTTGGGTAGATAGTAAGCAACGTTTAGCTGTTACAGCTAATTATTTGGGAGGAAATATTAGTGTATTCCCTATTGCTAGGGATGGCTCTTTAGGAGAAGCTGATATTTTTTCTTTTGAAGGAGGAACTCCTGGATCTTCTCGTCAAGAAGCACCTCATTTGCATTGTATTTATGTATCACCGGATGAACAATATCTTTTTGCAAATGATTTAGGTACAGATCGTATTTATAAGTTTGAGCTAAAAGAAATAGACGGTAAACTTTGCGTGTTAACAGGTAATCCCTCTTTTATTAGTTTGCCTATTGGAGAAGGACCGCGTCACGCAGAGTTTCATCCGAATGGAAAGTGGCTCTATTTATTAAGTGAATTGTCTGGAAATGTAGCGGTTTTTGATTATGAAGAAGGGGATTTGAATCCAATTCAGTTTATTGAAGCAGATTCTTTGCATGCTGCGGGTAGTGCAGATATTCATGTTTCTCCTGATGGTCGTTTCTTATATGCTTCAAATCGTTTAAAAGGAGATGGTATTGCTATCTTTGAAATTAATCAGGAAGATGGAAAATTAAAAAGAATTGGTTATCAATCAACGGGTAAACATCCTCGTAATTTTATCATTACTTCTAATGGTAAATATTTATTGTGTGCTTGTAGAGATAATGATATTATTCAAATTTTTACAATAGATTCGACTACTGGCCTATTACAAGATACAAAACAGACAATTCAACGTAGTAAACCGGTTTGCCTAAAGTTTACGGGTTTGTAAGTCTATTTTTTATTCATACAGAAAAAGGGCCGGCAGAATTTCTGTCGGCCCTTTTTATAAATAGAAATCATCTAAATTATTCTACATTAAAATCAAATGAAATTATTTTTTTATCTGGATCATTAATGTTGTAGAAAGAGAAGGTATAATTCCCTAAGAAATGACGATTTTTCCACGTATGTCGTTTGTTGTTTAGATCTTGCTCGAAGTCAGAGATAAACTCTTGAATAGAGATACGGCTTTCTTCAGTAGTATCAGCTAACTTCAATTCGTGATTATCTTTATTCCAAAAACGAGAATGTGTTGTTGATAACATTGTGTTTAATTCTTCACTATAAGGAGTTACGTCCATAACCCAAATTTGTTCACTACGTGGTGGAGGCATCATTAGGAAGCTTACACGCTTTGTCGTTTCATTGTTTACATATT
>JAFYOM010000029.1 GCA_017560165.1 Parabacteroides sp. | reverse complement strand
GATGTGCTTCGGACTCTCTACTACGCTTAATGGGATAGTCGTATACGGATTGCTCTCTTCTGGGTCAAACATACCCAATTCGAAGCGACCTTTAAATAGACGACGAAGGGATACATTTAAATCTTCTTCAGAAATTTTACCCTCTTCAACCGCTTTGATTAAGGCTTTATAGCTATTGCCACATTCCAAGTCCGTTCCACTAAGGACAGCATCTGCTGAGGCACTCTCAGCATCCGGATGAGTTTCATGACGAGGAATTTTTTCATCTCTTACCCAAAAGTCATTGATGGCACCACAGTCAGAAAGAACAATTCCTTTATAACCCCAACTATTTCGA
This sequence comes from Parabacteroides sp., assembly GCA_017560165.1. Lineage (GTDB taxonomy): Bacteria > Bacteroidota > Bacteroidia > Bacteroidales > Tannerellaceae > Parabacteroides. The sequence continues at coordinate 9,031 of JAFYOM010000029.1, read as the reverse complement.
AGGATATCAGTTAATAGCTTATCACTACCACAACAGGGCTTATCTTCGTAACGGTTATAAGCACACATGACCTCTTGTACATTTCCCTCTTTCACCAAGGCTTCGAAAGCCGGCATATAGGTTTCCCATAAATCACGAGGTGTAACTTCCGCTTCAAATTCATGACGATTCCATTCCGGACCGCTGTGAATCGCATAGTGTTTTGCACAAGCGTGAGTTTTGAAATATTTAGGATTGTTACCTTGCAGACCTTTTACTACGGCAACTCCCATACGTTTTGTTAAATAAGGGTCTTCACCGTATGTTTCCATACCACGTCCCCAGCGAGGATCACGGAATATATTTACATTTGGTGTCCAAAAGGTTAATCCTTTATAACGGTCATATTCTTTGACTTTTTGATATTGATGATATTTTGCACGAGCTTCATCACTCACCATACTGAATGATTCATAAAGTGCTTCATCATCAAATGTCGCAGCCATAGCAATTGCTTGTGGGAAAACTGTTGCTTGTCCGGCACGAGCGATTCCATGTAAAGCTTCGTTCCACCAGTCATATTCAGGGATACCTAATCGTTCGATAGCTGGAGATACATTCATCATTTGAGCTACTTTCTCTTCAAGAGTTAAACGACCGATTAAATCTTCAACTCGTTCGTCAATGGGTAGTTCCGGATTTTGGAACGGGTAATCATACTTTTCTGAACAAGACGCAGATAATAACAACGTTAAAGCTGCTACTGCGATGTGTTTGATTTTCATATAGGTTATTTTAAATATTAGACTTTTTGTTATTTTAAAAGGTCCGGACGAAGACGGGCTGTACGTTCTTGAGCTTGTTGTAATCGCCATTCTTCGATTTTGCGTTGGTGTCCGGATAAAAGAACATCAGGTACTTTCCAGCCTTTGTATTCAGCCGGTCGAGTATAGACCGGAGGTGCCAATAAGTTATCTTGGAAAGAATCGGAGAGGGCACTTTGTTCGTCTCCAATGGCTCCTGGAATGAGTCGAACCACTGCATCTGTAATAATGGCTGCAGCTAATTCGCCTCCGGTTAATACATAATCACCAACTGAAATTTCTTTCGTGATGAAATGCTCACGGATACGATAGTCAATGCCTTTGTAATGTCCACAGAGGATAATCAGATTATTCAACATCGACATACTGTTGGCCATTGGTTGGTTGAATGTTTCTCCATCTGGAGAAGTATAAATTACTTCATCATATTCTCGTTCGCTTTTTAAAGAGGATATGGCACGGTCGATTGGTTCAATTTGCATTACCATACCAGCTTCACCTCCAAAAGGATAATCATCTACACGACGCCATTTGTTGGTTGTATAATCTCTTAGGTTATGTAAATATATTTCAGCCAAACCCTTGTCTTGGGCCCGTTTTACAATCGAACAGTTAACCATTCCCTCAATCATTTCAGGGAGTACTGTCAATATATCTATGCGCATAAAATTCAATTTAAATTTATGGTACAAAAATAGCAACTTTTCTTGTACTTATGAGAATTATTCTCATGCCTATCGGAAAAAGTTCTCTATTTCAATTATTATTTGTAATTTTGTCCGTCATTTTGGCGTGAACTGTTGTTCCGTCTCTTTACTGAATAAATTTTAAAACAATGAATATATCTTACAACTGGCTGAAGGATTATCTTGATTTTAATTTACAGCCTGATGAAGTAGCTGCAGCGCTTACCTCTATCGGTTTGGAAACAGGTGGAGTAGAAGAGGTTCAAACAATCAAAGGTGGATTAGAAGGACTTGTAATTGGTGAAGTCTTGACTTGTGTAGAACATCCAAATTCTGACCATTTACATATTACAACGGTGAATGTGGGTGGAGCAGAACCTTTACAGATTGTATGTGGTGCACCGAATGTAGCTGCCGGACAGAAAGTGATTGTGGCAGTAAACGGTACCAAATTGTATGATGGTGAAGAATGTTTTACTATCAAACGTTCTAAGATTCGCGGTGTAGAATCAAATGGTATGATTTGTGCGGAAGATGAAATTGGTATCGGTACAGATCATGCAGGTATTATTGTATTGCCAGCTGAGGCTGTAGTGGGTACACCTGCTAAAGAATATTACAATATAAAAAGCGATTACGTTTTGGAAGTAGATATCACCCCGAATCGTGTAGATGCAACATCTCATTTCGGAGTGGCACGTGATTTAGCTGCTTATTTGAAACAAAATGGTCAACAAGTAACATTGAAACGTCCGGCTGTGGATGCTTTCAAGGTGGAGGATGAAACTCCGGCTATCGAAGTCATGGTAGAAAACCAAGAGGCTTGTTTGCGTTATTCAGGTATTACAATTAAAAATGTAACAGTAAAGGAAAGTCCTGAATGGTTACAGAATCGTTTAAAAGTAATAGGTTTGCGTCCTATCAATAACGTGGTGGACGTAACGAACTATATCCTACATGGTGTCGGACAACCTTTGCACGCTTTTGATGCAGATAAAGTAAAGGGGAATAAGGTGGTAGTTCGTTCAGCAGTTGAAGGTTCTAAGTTTGTTACTTTGGATGGTGTTGAACGTACATTGACTGCTCGTGATTTGATGATTTGCAATGCAGAAGAACCGATGTGTATTGCAGGTGTATTTGGAGGATTGGATTCTGGTGTGACAGAGCAGACTCAGAATGTATTTTTGGAATCAGCAACTTTCCATCCAACTTGGATTCGTAAAACAGCTCGTCGTTTTGCTCTAAACACAGATGCTTCTTTCCGTTTTGAACGTGGTTTGGATGCTAACCAGACTATGGATGTAATGAAGTATGCAGCTTTGTTGATTCAAGAAGTAGCAGGAGGAACTATTACTGGTGCTGTTCAAGATATTTATCCATCTCCGGTAGCTCCTTATCGTGTAGAATTAGCTTATCAAAAGGTAAACTCATTAATTGGTAAAGAAATTCCAGCTGAAACAGTAAAGAATATTTTGGCAAGTTTGGAAATTCAAGTGGTTTCAGAAACTGCTGAAGGTTTAGTGTTGGATGTTCCAGTTTATCGTATCGATGTACAGCGTGATGTCGATGTGATTGAAGATATCTTACGTATTTATGGATATAACAATGTTGAGTTTAGCGATAATGTAAAGTCTAATTTGAGCTATCAGACACCGACTGACCGTAGTTATAAGTTACAGAATTTGATTTCAGAACAACTTTGTGGTTGTGGATTCAATGAAATTTTAAATAACTCATTGACCCGTTCAGCTTATTATGATACATTGGAAACATATCCGGGTTCTCATTGCGTGATGTTGATGAATCCGTTGAGTAATGATTTGAACTGTATGCGTCAGAGTCTTTTGTTTGGTGGCTTGGAAAGCATCGAACATAATGCAAAACGTAAGAATGGTAATATCCGTTTCTTTGAATTTGGTAACTGTTATGATTATAACGCTGAAAACAAGAAAGAGGATGAAACATTGACTCAGTTTGCAGAAGATTATCGTTTGGCTTTATGGGTAACCGGTAATCGTGTTGAAAACAACTGGGCGCATCCGAATGAAAAGTCAACAGTGTATGAATTGAAGGCTTACGTAGAAAATATTTTGGTTCGCTTGGGCGTGAATATGCAGAACGTAATCTTTGGTTGTTTGTCAAATGATATCTATGCTGCTGGTTTGAGTATTACAACTCGTGCTGGTCGTCAGTTAGGTACATTGGGTATTGTAAGTCCGAAGATCTGTAAAGCAATGGATATTGATACAGAAGTGTATTATGCAGAATTGTCATGGACTTTATTGATGAAAGAAATAAAGAAGAGCAAAGTGACTTTCTCTGAAATATCTAAATTCCCTGCTGTGAAACGTGACTTAGCATTGTTATTGGATAAGAGTGTGAAGTTTGCAGATGTGATGAAGATTGCCAACGAAAGTGAACGTAAGCTTTTGAAAGATGTGGCTTTATTTGATGTTTACGAAGGGAAAAATTTGCCGGCAGGAAAGAAGTCATATGCTGTTAGTTTCTTCTTGCAGGATGAAGGAAAGACTTTGAATGATAAGCAGATTGATGCAATCATGAAGAAGATTCAGACCAATTTGGAACAGAAGTTAGGTGCACAATTGAGATAATTAGATAGAATATAAATAATCATATCATAAAAATAATTATAAATCATGGGAAGAGCGTTTGAGTTTCGCAAAGCGAGAAAGTTTAAGCGTTGGGGCAACATGGCCCGTGTGTTCACTAAGTTAGGTAAGGAAATCACAATTGCAGCTAAACAAGGTGGACCGGATCCAGAAAACAATCCACGTTTGCGTGTATTGATGCAGACTGCAAAGAAAGAAAACATGCCGAAGGATAACGTAGAGCGTGCTATTAAACGTGCAGTTTCTAAAGATTTTACTGATTATAAAGAAATGAACTATGAAGGATATGGTCCTTTCGGTATTGCTGTCTTTGTTGAAACTGCAACAGACAACACGACTCGTACAGTGGCTAATGTTCGTAGTTATTTCAATAAATGTGGTGGTTCTTTAGGTACTACAGGTAGTCTTGAGTTCTTGTTTGAGCATAAATGTGTATTCCATATTGCAAAGAAAGAGGATATGTCTTTGGAAGATTTGGAATTAGAATTGATTGATTTCGGTGTTGATGAAGTAGAAGAGGATGAAGAAGAAGTAGTTCTTTACGGTGAATTTGCTCAGAACTCTGCTATTCAGAAGTATTTGGAAGAAAATGGATATGAAATCACAAGTAGTGAATTTGTTCGTATCCCGAATGATTTGAAAGAGGTAACAGCAGAACAACGTGAAGCTATTGAAAAATTGATTGAAAAGTTGGAAGAAGACGAAGATGTTCAGAACGTATTCCACAACATGAAGGAAGAGGTAGAAGAGTAATTCGTTTGATAATCATAAAAAAGGAGATTCCCTATTTGGGAGTCTCCTTTTTTGTTATATGATAATTGTTTTTATTGGAATGCTTCTTCAAATTTCTTCTTCAAATTCAAAGCTCCTCTTTTTACTTGAAGAGTGGCATAAGTTGCTTTTAATTTAGCAATATCAATCATATCATCAGTGGTCAATTCTTTGCTGAATTTTTCGTAACGAACACCAACCAACTCTTCATAAGTTTTATCAGCATTTTCCCAATCTTCAGCTGAATATTCTTCGCAATCAGCTGCGACCTCTTCAATAAATTGGGTGAAATCTTTTACGTATGATTCTTTGGAATCACAGCTGCTCAAGGTAAATAGGGCAAAAATAGCCACTACCATCATCATTAATTTTGTCTTCATTATTCTTCGTTTTAAAATTAAGTATATGCAAATGTATAAAATAAGGACCTAAATCCTAAAACCTAAATGTATTTTATTTTTTTAAATGGATACACTATCTTTGTTTTACTTAATTGGTTAATCATAAATATAAGTAGCATATAACATGAGAAGGTGTGGATTTCTATTACTATTGTTGGGTATTATCTTTTTTTCTTGTAAACAAGAACAACGGAAAGTTTATAATCATTATGTAAATAAGTTTATTGGAACAGGTGGAAATGGTTGTGTATCACCTGTTGCTTCTCTTCCTTTTGGTATGGTGCAAATAGGAGCTGATACCCATAATGGAAGTACAGGATATCGATATAAACACACTGAGATTATAGGTTTTAGTCATGTTCATAAGAGTGGGGCAGGTTGTGGCGATTTTCTCGATATTTTGTTTTTGCCTTTACCTGCCAATATGAATACAGATAGTATAACGACTTTGTGTACGCAAGATAATTTCTCGCCTTTTTCTCATGAGAAAGAACATGCTGAACCTGGTTATTATTCTGTGGATTTGTATAATGGAGATTTGAATGTTGAACTAACTGCCTCTTTGCGTTGTGGTATCCAGCGTTATACGTACAATACAGAAGGAAAGATGCCTCTTATTGTTGATTTAGAACATGGTGCAAAGGGTGCTTGTACGATTCTACCGGAACATAATGTAGATACAGTCTATGATGCTACAATTGAAAAGGTTGATGATTACACGATTCGTGGTTATCGTCTGACGAATGGTTTTGCTCCGGAACAACATGTCTATTTTTATACGACCTTTTCCTCTCCGATAAAAGACTGTTCTTTTTATTTGAATAATGAACGGGTAGAGGATGTCTCTTTAATAAAAGGACGTAATGTGAAAATGATTCTAACTTTTGAATCCAAGAATAAGGAATTAGTTGTAAAAACCGGTATTTCGCCCGTTGATATGGAAGGTGCTCATAAAAATCTTTTGTCTGAAGTGGAGGAGAAAAGTTTTGCGCAATTAAAAGAAGAGGCTTTTAATCAATGGAATGTTGTTTTAGGACAAGTAGAAATTGAAACAAAAGATGAGCAAAAGAAAGAGTTGTTTTATTCCTGTTTGCATAATGTAATGATGTATCCTGTTTTGTATTCAGATATTGATAATCGTTTTCGAGGACCGGATCGACAGATTCATCAAACAGGCGGATTTCCTTATTATGGTGGCGTCGTTGGTTTATGGGATACTTTCAGAGCCGCTTGCCCCTTAATTGCAGTATTACATCCAAATGTTATACGTGATTACATTAAGACTGCTTTAGAATTCTATAAATATGAAGGTCAATTGCCTATTTGGCCTTTAGCTGGAGTTGAAACCTATCAGATGATAGGTCTTCATTCTATGCCGATGATTACCAATGGTTATATGAATGGGATAAAGGATTTTGATATAGCATTTGCTATGAAAGCAATGGTGGAATCTGCTAATACGGATACGTGTGGTTATTCTATGGGGTATTTTGTAGGATTAAAGAATTATAAAAAATATGGTTATGTCCCATGTGATTTGGAAATGGAATCAGTAGCCCGTACTTTAGAGTATGCCTTTGATGATAGAGCTATAGCGCAATTTGCTTCATTGACCAATTATCCGGATATTCAAAAAGAGTTTTTTGAACGTTCATTGAATTATAGGAACGTAATAGATAAAGATTGTTTATTTGCCAGAGGACGAAAAAGTGATGGATCTTGGAGAGAACCGTTTGATCCATTACGTTCAGAACATCGTAAAGATGATTATTGTGAAGGAAATGCTTGGCAATGGACATTCTTTGTTCCTCATGATGTAAATGGATTAGCTGATTGGATGGGTGGAAAAGAGGTCTTGGCTGCTCGGTTAGATTCGTTGTTTACGATGAATTCTTCATTGTCAGGAAAAGAGGTTTCAGGAGATATTTCGGGATTGATTGGGCAATATGCACATGGTAATGAGCCGGGACATCATACGATTTATATGTATAATAAGCTAGGGCAAACAGGTAAGACTCAAAAGTATGTTAATCAAGTTTTAACAAGTTTGTATGATAATACTCCTAAAGGAATTTGTGGAAATGAAGATACCGGTCAGATGAGTGCCTGGTATATTTTTAGTTCATTAGGTTTTTATCCGATGGATCCTGTATCTGGTAGATATGAGTTAGGAGCTCCTTTGTTTGATAAAGCAACGATTAATCTTCCTTCCGGAAAAGAATTTGTTGTTGTAGCTGAAAATTTATCTGATAAGAATATCTATGTAGAAGAGGTGTGGTTGAATGATACGTTATTAGATCGGACTTACATCACTTTCGAAGAAGTATTGAATGGGGGAGTCTTAAGATTTAAGATGACAGATAAAGATATTGTTTCTGTTAATGGATAAAAAGAGATTTCTTGAAAGAAATCTCTTACCAAAATTTATTGTTTTCAGGACTATATTCAAATCCAACTTTTTGGAGCTTTTCAATTAAAGTTGTTTTGTCTAGATTCATCTCTTCACATAGTACATCAAGTGAAGGATAATAATCGCGTAACTTCATGTTGATGAAGCTATATAGCATAAATGGGTCTTCGGGTAAAGTCATAGTTTAATTGAGTATAAAAATATGTTTCTTTTTAAAGAAAACAAAAGTATAAAGTTTTTCGGAAAATAAAGTAGGGTTTAAACCTTATTTGTATATTCACAAATCTGTATGTTAGATAAAAGATTATGAAAATAATTTCTTTTAAAAAGCTGCTATTGGGTAGTTTATTATGTGTAGTTTGTTTTTCTCTATATGGTCAACAGAAGAATCCCCGATTGATTGTTCGAGCGGATGATATGGGGGCTTTTCGTTCTGCTAATATTGCTTGTTTAGAGACTGCTAAAAATGGCATAGCTACAAGTATTGAAGTGATGGTGGTAACGGCATGGTTTCCAGAGGCTGTAAAGATGTTATGTGAGAATCCGGGAGTTGATGTGGGGCTTCATCTGACATTGACTAGTGAATGGGATAATGTTAAGTGGCGTCCTTTGACTCATTGTCCGAGCTTGACAGATGGAAATGGATACTTCCTTCCTGTGATGAATCCATCAAAAGATTATCTAGGGTTGGCTATTACAGAACAGAAATGGGATATAAAAGAGGTAGAACAAGAGGTTCGTGCTCAGATAGAGATGGCTTTAAAAAATATACCTCATATCAGTCATATCTCAGGACACATGGGGTCGACAGGTTTTGATCCGCAAGTAGAAGAGTTAATGGCTAGATTGTTTGAAGAATATCATTTGCCGGTGATTGACCGAAAAGGTTCTATGAAAAAATATAGTTATCAGTATATAGGATATGCCGGACCAAGTAAAACATTTGCAGAAAAAGAGGTCGCTTTTATTAAGATGCTAGATAAGATGGAATCTGGTAAGAATTATATGTTTGTAGATCATCCGGCTTTGGATAATGAAGAGATGCAAACAGTTGGGCATATTGGTTATGAAAATGTAGCAGAAGATCGTCAAGGTGTAACTGATTTATTTTTAAGTCAGAAGGTTATACAAGCATTGAAAGATAAAAAGATTGAATTAATCAGTTATGGAAAGTTGACGGATGAACTACATAGTGGAGGATCTTCTTCCAAATAATATGAAGGAAATGTTGAAATAGGGAATAAAAAAAGACGATGAAATCTTTCATCGTCTTTTTTTTATTCAGCGGAAGCGGGGGGATTCGAACCCCCGGTACGGTTACCCGTACGTC
>JAFYOM010000262.1 GCA_017560165.1 Parabacteroides sp. | reverse complement strand
GTGAGAACAGTATAAATTGAAGCTTCTGTTTCATTTGAATAAGGAGCTGCATTAGATATTGAAATATCTGTAATCTCACCAGTATCTGCATTTACACCAGTAACAGTAACAATTGTTCTGCATGCTGATACATCTGGATTATCAGTATATCTGGACTTGTTAGCATTCCAGTTATCAATAAATGTAGGTTTAAACACCTTGAGATCTTCTGAGAATGTTGGTGCTGCTGGAGGATCTGCAGAATACCACTTATCGTCTTCCCAGGTAGTTTCTTCAGAAGAACCCTTGACATATTTGCCAGTAGCTGTATCGATCTTGTAGTAATCAGAACCCACGAAACTACCAGGATCTGATTCAAGCTTTATCATATTTGCTACATTGACAACACGTTTGGTAGTTGTGTTGAACTTAGAGTAGTTAACATAACCATCTGTCCAATCTGCAGGAGCTTCTGTAAGATATGGAGTTGTCTTATTAACAACCTGCCAATATGCGATATATGTTTCATCAGCTGTTTTAACAACATACTGTTCGGTATCTGCAGCTGATCCCGGTGCTGATTCATTCGCATTTGCAATTACAGCAACATAGAACTGATCACCAACCTTGTATGAGAGCTTCTCTTCATTAGCTTCACCAGCATTAATAACCTTTGTTGTTGTAGAAGGATCGATTTCGATGCCGGAAACCTTCCATGTATTTATAGCATCATTATTATATACTTGAATATCGAACTGTGAACCCATCAGATCATCTGTGAGATTTACTGATGTAGGTGGTGTTCCGATAACACCATGTGTTGCAGCATCTGCAACGTAAATACGATGTGCTGTAAGATCTTCAGTATCATCAGCTGTTCTATTGTAATCATTTACATAGATCTTATTGACTGTGATAGGATCACCTTCACCAGTAACTGTTTCTTGAACAACTACTGTTGCACCAGGACGGTTCCATGCAGCATCAGGTGTTTGCTCTGCAGTAAGTCCTGTAGATGTCCACTCAAATCCCATAGCATTGCCAGTACCAACGACACCACCAGAATGAGATTCTCTATCAAGCATCTTATAATAGAATGATGGATCCATAAGATGAAGAGTTGTGCTCCTTGTCTTAAGACCTGTAGCAGCATCTTCAAATGTATTAACTTCAACTGTGTAAAGATCAAAGCCAGATACCGGTACGGCACTTCCGGTTGATGTATCGTATCTATTAGCTGCAATAACAGCACCATCAGAGATAGTGCCCTGAGAAACCATCTTGTTTATTGTTGCAGAAGAAGCATCTGCAGTATATGGGTTCTTAATATCGGATACAATATTTGTGATATATACACTCTTACCCGATGTTCCAAGTTCTGTATAATTACTTTCTCTGGAAAGTGCGTATACTCTTGGAATTGTCATTGATGTAACATTTCCTGTATATTGATTGATTGAAGTAATTATGGAAATCTTTGGATTAGCTGTTGAATTGCCAGGTGTTGTCAGGTAAAGATCTCCAACGTGTACAGAATCCCCTGCACGAGTTACACCATATGTTGATTCAAGAACCTTGTCATACAGTACTTCCGGATTAGAAGCATTGAAAAGTGTTGGATCATTGAGAACACAAAGTCTTCTCTCGGAAGGAATTTCTGGAATATCTGTATCAAGCATGTCTACCTGATAGAATGGCATTTTTGTTGTTGTGTCAGTACCATTGTAAATGTAATTACCAAATATCATATCGAAGATATTGATATTCATTGCTTTATATGCATTTGATATAAACTCGTCTGGTTCTATAACATCAAGCATATTCTTATAATAAGCCATGTATACAGAATAGAGTTCACGAACAGCTGCATCGTTTACATAAGGAACTGTAATAGATGAACCAGGAACACGTCTTGAAACAACGGTGTTAACTGTGTCAATTGCATCAGTTCTGTCTTTGTTATTTACATTCACGAGAGATGCGAAGAATCTTTCAACAACTTGATTTGTTCTTGTATCAATTGTATCAAATTCATAACGAACATTTGCAGGACGCTTAGCCTGAGATGTCATGTTTATTGCATTGGCCATGTAGTTGTACACAGAACCACGACCAGCACTTATAAAGTTTATAAATGCACGCTGAGTCCATATACCCTGAGAATCAATCTCTGCGTTATCAATTTTAAAATATTTTACAAGAGCTTCGTTAACACGAGCAGTATTCTTAAATCTATCACGCTGAATCTCTTCAGGCCATTCTTTAACTTTGAAACGTACATGGAGTTTATTATCAGTATCATCAATTCTCCACTGAACTACCAATGAAGAAACCGCATATGTTGCATCTTCCGGAGTGACACGCATGAATCTGACAGGACCACCCTGTTCGATAAGTGAACCAGCGTATGTTACACCCTGTCCATAACGTTTAATGTCATCAGCCGAGAGATTTGCCATGGAGTAAGCAACGCCAAGAACATCACTTCTACTGATCGTAATCATTTGATTATCAGCACCCATAGGAGCACCGGTAACAACGATAGATGCCAAGAGTGAAGGATCTTCCGCAGTAACAACTTGAAGCGGTCCGTTATATGATGAATTATCGACAATATTAACCACAGAATGTGGTATTTTATACTTCATTGCATATTTAGAATCGATCATAAGTATTTTCTCTCCTTTACTAAAAATATTTGTTAATTGAATGGGAATTAACTATGAGAATCGCATTCATAGCAAGTTTGCCCACAATTAATATTGAGTATTTAAAAATAGATTTTGCGGGGGATAAACCCCCGCGATAAATCAATATTTTCTTATTATATCATATGAAACCATTCCGTCACCATATGCTTTATTTATATCATGATTTATTGTAATATTTGATGAATCTGGTAATATCTGTCCTGAGAGATTTACTTCTTCGTCATTAGAATCAACCATAGCATATCTTGCAGATGAATCATCATCACCATCCACGATGACTTTTAAAGTATATCCAGCAGCTTCATTTTTGATATTATCTGATACATTAAAACCTTCCAAGAAAGATGTCGCATCTTCCGGAGATGACACTGTTCCAACTGAAGCAGGGATGTTTGTTGTTGATGCGTCTGGAAGAGTTGTGTCAAATATATTATCAATAAAAGATCTTCCAAATCCATATGGTGATGAAGAATCGATTCCATCTGAAGAAGATCTTCCACCAGAAGAACCACTACCCATTGCAGCATTAGCGGCTTGTTGTTGTTTGATTTTGAGTTCTGCCTTTTTGGCTTGAATGGCAACTTGTTCTTTTACAGAAGCGATTAAGACATTCTTACCGGCGGTAAGTGCCTGAAGTCCTTCGATATCCATTTCATTTAAACCAAATTTGCCTTTCTCTGTGAGAGACTCTTTCAGTTTAGCTTCAAAGAGACGAAGTATTTTAGCTTGATCAGCACCTATTGTTCTAAGTTGGGTTGTTTCGGATGTAAACATTCTCATCGGATCAAGTTTCGATTCATTAGCGGCAATGAACATTCTTTCAAGATTATTCATTACTAACGGATTTCCACCCCATCCATTTCCTTCATATGGAGATATGTATCCACCCAAAGCAAAATTTGTTTGTGATCGAATAGAATCATATCTTCGTTGCCATTCCCATTGTTGAGATGCGGGATCAACCGGAAGCATTGATGGTTGTGATTGTTGTAACATTTGATATGATTCTTCTTGTGATGGTATTGAAACATTAAATTGTTTCATTGAATCAAGAAAGCTCATCTTGTTTCCTCCTTCTTTTATATTTATATAAATCGGTTGATATCACCATTTATCATTATTCAACCATTGTTGAATACATTCTTCACATCGCATCCGTTTCATTTCAGATGAATGATAAATATTTATATATAAACGATTTAATCGATTACGATATTCTTCATCCGATTCAACACGTACTTTATCATTGCCTCTACCACCAATGTGAAGTATTCGTTTAGGATTCTTCATTCTGAAAATTTCATCAACATCACCAACAAATGAATTTATTCTATTCTGGAGAGTATCATTTATTTCGATACATTTACAATGCTCATTTGTTATCATTTTCAAAACACACAAATCATCATTTAATAATGATTTTTGCATATGTGTCAATAAATCATAAATGCTCGTGTTGAGTAATCGATCACGGTTATGTTTTCCATTCGGAATTTTCATTTTATCGACTTGGGAATAGTATGGTTGAATAGAGTGTTTTGATAACCACATTTCGGAGAAACTCTTACTATGATTATTATCATTGATAATATCATATAATTTATCTCCAGAAACACCTGCTTTACCATCTTCGGTCACGAACTTAGCCACAATATATCATCATCCTTTCTTACCTTTCGTGAGCGCATATAACCCACCAAGGCATTCTATATCAATTGAGTATATTGTCGTACAGTCAGGTTTAATATTATAAATTTTACTCAACATGAGTTCTTCTGCTTTTTGATTTGCTTCATCACTCCAAATTCCGACACTCTTAACAGTATCACCATCATAGTCACCTCCGATTGCTTTAAGACGAGAATTGGAAGGTGTTAATGTATCTGCAAATGATGTTGCAACACGGCTGTGTGAAACATTTAAATCAATCACAGGATATGTATCATATACTTCTCCATTGAAATTGATTTCACATGTGTTGTTTGTTGATAGTATATGTACTTTGGTGAAGAACGCACCCATATAATCACCGATCGGATAACGCACTGTGTACACATGTCTATCGGCATCTACTATAGCAGATTTACATGCCAAGTATACCACATCTGTCAAAGTAACCGGTCGTGTGATTGTTTGATTTTTCTTCACGTCGAGATATGTCATCTTAATCGGTTTTTCATTCTTATCATCCAGATACATTATCCTGAAACGCGAACCCGGATTCTTCATGTATATTTCACACAAATCTTCAATCATTCTACTATCATAAACATTCGCCAACATTGCGGAGTTTATTTCACCGGGTTCTGAATGAATCTGTTGAATATTAGAAAAAGAAAAGAACTCTTTCATCTTAAACACAACGAGTGGTTTAAATAATGAACAACATGTGTGCAATGGATATCCAGTTCTGAAGATACCGATCTTAGGATTCTCGGAATTGTATCTTGGTGCAGATATAACATTTCGAGCAGTATACATAGTATTCTTCGCCAATAGATTCTTTTGGAAGAATCCATTCTTACCACCAACATAATTATTTACAAAAATAAATATGTTTATAACAGCATCTTGAAATTTATTGTATATCTGGTTAACTGTTGCAGTTGTATGTGCGGTAACACTCTTCAATCCAAGTATACTCAAATACAAAGTATTCAATTCATTCTTTACAGTTTTGCCATTTCTCATACCTATCTGACGCATGTTCGGTGGTAATACCAATACTTTATCATTGAACAATAAACGTTTCGGACTTTTAACCAAAACATCCAAAGCATCTTTAGAACGGGTATTCAAAGTTTTCCGTATATCAATATCATCCCATATATCATATAGATCTTTCAATCCACAATACTTACCATTTGGGTCAATAACCAACACACCATTCACAAGATTGCATCTGACATCACCATACGCAAGTTTCTTAATAACACCACCACTTCTCTGAATGATGTTCTTCGCAATATGTGGATTGAACACATGTATTGGTAATTTGATATACGCACAACGATAACTTCTTTCATCATTCGTTTGTCCAAAGATTTCTTCACTGAACAATCCTTGAGGATTAAACATATTCGCAGTTCGATATATTTGTTGAGAAGTCACCTCTTTCAATCCGTTAGTTTTAATGTCTCTATCAATATCATACAATTCTTGAATTTTCATAAAACATTTCTCCTTTCATTATCATATTAAGAGATTACTGGTCTGTTTCGCATCCTTTCAAACACGGTATTTTCTTTCGCGCACGATCTGCATTCCATTCTATTCATTCTATCATTATTATGAATATTTATACTATTTTTATCTCCATTTTCCTCATTGTATTACTATATTTAAAAAGTTGGCTCCCGCCAACTTAATGATTTATATATCAATTAAAGAAAAAATAGAAATAAATAAAATCCTTGTGGGGGATATACCCCCACTCAGAAATACAGGAGATAACCTGATACCAATGGCACAAAGTATCAGGATGAGATAAGACAGTATACGCAGTAGTAGTGTGACTGACTTACCCTTCGGTATTCATTCCTATTATTTTTAAATTTCATATATATATTATTAATATGAATAGAAAGAAATAAATTTAATCTATTCATCGGAAGAATAAATCTGATTCAAAGGAGGAATCATTATGATGGAAATAAGAGAAAGAAGAAATAGAAGAAACGGATCAACTACAATTGATCCAACCTTAACTAAGATCAATTATCTCATGGATTTAATTGATCATAATATTGACTTATATGCTTCTCAGTTTAGAAAGACTGAGAGACCAAAGATTGAAGCCATACTTAATTACTATGGATTTAATCTCGGTGAAGACGTCGAGTACAGATTATATACAAATTCATTTGGAAACAGAGAATTGGAATTCTGTTTCTATTTCAATGACCATTTTCATATGTCCGATTGGACATATGATGACAATGGTCATCTTAACGATTGTGCTACAATTAGCACACATCGTTATATTTCATATTGAGGAATATGCTTGATTATGAACAAGGGTAAAAATCATAAAGCTGCAGTGACTAAAGCTGAAGGGTACATCGGCACCAGAAGATCGATTGAGGATCTGATACACCAAGACCAGTATGTATCAGCACCAAATTCCCGGTGGTGGGCGTCTTAATGACTGGCTAAAAAGAGGGGTTATTTAGGGAATCTGGTATCCCACGGAAATATCAGCACCGTTCCCAGCCGGTGGACAAAGTTATGTCAAAATGCTGGGATTAAATAAAAAGGAAGAAAATAAAATTTGATTAAGCCCTGTTTCGTCAGCAGGCCAGATTTTGTATGCAACCCGCATCAAATCTGATACCTTGGAGGTATTTAATATGAGAACAGAAAGAATTATGCAGAACATTGCATGCACAAGTGCAGCACATATCCGTTCCATCAGCTGCTGGCTCGACCAGTATGCTGATCGGATTTTACAAACTGAACTCGGTCGTGAGATCGAGGATGTTGCTACAAGATGTCAGGTTGAAAACCTGGTTGCCCTTGTGGCAATAATAATACAAGAAATAGAACACAACATTGAGGCTGTCTGCATGACATCCATCGGACCAGAACCTGAAACCCCAGGTCTAACCTGGGAAGAAAGAGACGATTGGTGGGAAACCATCGATCGTTGGTCCGAATCCCTCAATTTAGAACGGCTATGTCAAATAGCCATTGAAATGCCATGGGAAATTCCGTGGCACACCCCACCAGTTGAACTGGTGGGAGATGTATCCGCAGCGTTGCGGATATGATTTAAAAGAAAGAATGTAGGAGGTATGATTATGAATAACAATACCAATGAAATGAAGAATAAAAAGACATACCAGGTATATTCGGCATTTGCTGATTCCTTCATTGAGGTTTCTGCTGAAGAAATGACTGATGAGGAATTCGATGCTATCAAAAACAAAAAGGACACTCCTGAGTTTGTCCACATAGTGGGCACTGACAGGTTGATGTATAACGAACATACGTGTTTACACGGTTATGACGGCACTTGCCGTTGTATTAGTCATCCACGTAAGTCGTGGATCACCTGGTCATTAAAAGACCGGACTTGGGTTTATTAATTTAGAACCCCTTCGGGGGTTCTTTTTTTCTTCTCTTTTTATTTTTTATATTAACACACATATATCATTAATTTGATCGGAGGAAGTAAACTTCGAAATGATAATATTTTAGGAGGTAATTACCATGAGTGATAATCAGACAAACAACAATGAAGTTGAAATAAGCTTCAATCCCGAATTCATACATTCGAATTTTGTCGAAGAAACCGCTGCAAAATATCAAGAGGTATTTGACGAAAAGTTCAAAGATTGCAAAGATATGTATGAAATTATGAGAAAGAGATTCTCTGGTAAGACACACGATAATATTGGTATTATTCCAATCTTTGTAAAGTTCCCAGCCGTTGTACACCCCAGAGATATTATAACAGGAGATTCCGCAATATACAGACATATCTTGGAGATGTATGCAACAGAGGTATTTGGTGATCCAGAACACAGCGTTCTTAATCTTACGATACCGAAAGAAATAGCAAGTAAAGCGATAGCATTTCATAATGAATGGATAAATGTGACATGTGCCTATGGTGGTGGAGATGCACATATCATGTTTATATCAGTAAGGAAAAAGGACTACAAGTTCATTGATGCATGGGAATGTGTTACGGTATTTCCACGTCCAGAGACAATTTCTGAGAACGATATAACCGACAATGGTCTGATACTGAAATTTTCAGCTCAGTTCATACAGTCGAGAGATATAGACAAGATTGCAAAAGAATATCTTACATATGCAAAAGACTTAAACGAAAGGATTGATTCATTTGGCACAGTTTAAAGATGATAAGATGAATATTATCGAACGAGACATTGATAAGATTATTGCAAGACCAATGCAGTATATATCAGCTCTCGGTGATTTAGGAGTATTCCATATCTGTAAAGAGATCGTTGATAATGCTTGGGATGAATGTCGCAAAAAAGATTCCCCAGCTGATACAATCAAAGTTACAATCAGAGAAAAATCAATCACTGTAGTAGATAACGGTAGAGGTATCCCAACAGATACAATTCAGAAGGTGTTCGAAACAATTCAAGCAGGTTCCAATATGGAAAGGGCTGGTGGTTATACTGCTGGTGAGAATGGTGTTGGCACAACTTGTGCTGTTGCGATGGCTTCTGAACTTGTGGCGATGACAATTCGTCCAAGTGAGAAAAAGACATTGGCTCTGGGATATCAGAACGGCAAACTTGTTAAACGGAAGGAAGAGAAGTATGCCGGCAAAGATCATGGTATGATCGTAACATTTTCACCTTCCAAGAAGCTGATGGGTACTGATAAGATCCCGATAGATATGTTGAAGAATTGGTTCAAGGATTTCGATTATACTTTACCTCGCGGAATCAAGATGGAGTATACAATCGGTCATGAAACATTCAAGGTTGAACACAAAACTCTTGATGAGTTCTTCGATATTGATATCAAGAAAGAGCATAGATTCTGTTCACCTCTCAGATTCAAGTGTTCTGGTGGTTTGAAGGAATCTTATCGTGATAAGGAATATGACAGAACATTCGAGATTGATGCTGCAATCGTATATTCATCCGGGGATTATCGTGGTGAGTTGATTGAGCATTCTTGGATGAATCATATTCATACCACTCAGAATGGTTCTCATGTAAACGGTATCGTCAATGGCTTTATTAAGTATATGACCGAGAAAGTCGTTGCGAAGAACAAGAAGCTTGCAGATGAGGATTTGAAGAAGGATATTCTTGCACACTTCAACATTGTTGTCAAGGGTGAGTGTAACATGGCTCATATGTTCTCATCTCAGGCAAAGCATACTGTAAATTCTCAACAGCTTGGAATTGCAATTCGTAATGCTGCGTATGATGTATTGAAGAATATGAATCAGAGAGTAATCGATGATATGGTTGATGTAATCATTGCAAATCACCGTGCTCGTATCGAAGGTGAGAAAGCAAGAGATATCAATCGTTCAACAAAAGAAATCAAGACTTGGACAATTCCGGATTCATTCATTCCTTGTGCAAATGTCAAGACCGAACAGCCGAAGGAGTTATTCCTTGTAGAGGGTAACTCAGCTGGTGGTGGAATCAGAGGTGGAAGAAATGGTAAGTTCCAAGCAATCCTCATGTTCAAGGGTAAATCTCTGAATGTATGGGATAATGATCTTGATCGTGTTCTCAAGAGTGAACCTTGGTTGAATCTGGTAAAGATACTTGGTTGTGGTATTGGTTCGGGATTCGATATAAAGAAGCTTAAGTATGATAAGATCATAATAGCAACAGATGCGGATGTTGATGGATATCATATTCGTGTTGGATTTATCACATTCTTCGTTAAGTACATGCCTGAAATAATCCGTGCCGGTAAGCTGTATATTGCAGAACCTCCTCTGTATAAACTCCAGCGTGGTAATGATATATCATATGTTGCTACAAGACGTGAATACATGGATAGATGTATCGATTCGCTCGGTGATTTGGAAATCGCATTTCCAGCATAATGTGTGGGGGCGTAATGCCCCCGCTATCTTCTAATATGAAAGGATGATTTAAATTGAGTGGAAGACGATATGTGCGTGTATCAATAGAAGGATTGCCATATCATCATGGATACACACTTGGTTGTGATTGGCATTTATCCGTTGAGAATTTCAACAAATATGTTGATGATTATATGGAGAACGCAATGCCTGAAAAGCTTTACAAATCTCCTATGTCGAATATGACATTTATTAATATCGATGATTTGTTGTGTGGATTACTCGGCTTATCATCGGTAAGCAAAGAGTATGGTCAAGCTTGCAGATATTTGGTAATCCGTGGTGGTGGAAAGATTGTATTCTCATTAATGTCAAAGAGTAGACGATCTAAAACCAAACGCGTCATAACAAAAAAAGTGACACCATTCTATTACTGTATGAGGTGATTAAATGAATAAAAGGATTAAAAAGAAACTTGAAAAACGTGATAAGAGATTTCATTATGCACAATATCATGAAGGTTGCAAGTTATTAAAACATATGCTGTTCACGATATACTCTGATGAATATTCCAAACTCATGTGTTTTGAATTAAAACCAACAATAGTTTCCGAAGACGGAAATATGTTTGGCATAAGAGTCAGAAAGAACAATCTGAGAAGATTGGGAAAATATATAATCTGTAAAAATATTAATGGCTTTACTCACAGAATGAAAGAGTTAAAATGTAAGCGTTATCATTTGGAACGTTTTGCCAAAGCAGAATATGAGGACAAACAGATCCTCGATTTCCTTGATAGGGAATATGCTAAGTAGGAGAAAATTATCAATGAATAAAAGAATAAAGAAGAAGCACGCACCACGTTTCAGCATGTATATGCTGTGTGTGATGGGTGTTTTACATAAGTTAGAAATCATATTGGGTCATAAAGTTGAACACAAAATAGAACGCAGATTATCAAATATGATAAGACGCAACTGGTATAAAAATCGTAGAAACACAGAAAATTATGAGGACTCGTTCAAAGATGTAATGAATAATATCCAGCTGGATGTTTTTGAAAAGTTAAATCCATTCAATGGATGAAAATAAATCAATGGAGGAAAGTATCAATGAATAAACGTATAATGAAAAAGAAATATAACAAATGGTCATCCCATAGTGATGATCAAACAATTGAGCTTGGAGCAATGGTATCATGTGCTGCTAAATATAAAGGCATTCAGCAAACGCGTCCACATATCAACAGGTATGGGCAAACTGAATGCTTCTTTTATACACGGGAATTCATCAAGTTTGCAAAATCAAGGAATGTTCGTCGTGCTGTAAATATGTATGCAAATAAGTATGTATATCATACAGGCAGATGTGATAATATCAAAGAAATGTATCGTGTAATGTGTGATTCAATTTATGAAGATAGAGAATATCGCAAACGAATCATTGAACAAATTACAGCAGAAGAGGCTCATGAAACTTCAGAAGAATGGGACCATATTGAATCTGTCAGAGCTGCATTTGGAATGCAGCGTAAGTGTGAGTATTCGACTCGGGTAGCTCCAGTGACATGATTCAGTCTCATAGATGATAGAAAGTATATAAATAAATAAAGTAATGTTACTACTGAATACAGCTAATTTCATATGGGAGGTAAAATTAAATGGGCAAACATGAATCTTCAATGGGAACCAACGTCCGAGATTTTGTAATTGAAGCTTTTGATTATCTGACAATACTCGAAAAGTGTTCAATTACACACTCTGCTAATAGGGGTTTGTTGGAACATATCGCGAATGGATATGTTAAATACGGTGATTCCAATAATTTCATAAAACACATAAATGAATGGTTGAAATCATTAGTTCACATATATCGCGAGTTAGGATATAATGAAGCAACCAATCAGATTTGGGCAACCATTGATCTTCAGGACCAGTTGATTATACTGGATGATG
>JAFYOM010000028.1 GCA_017560165.1 Parabacteroides sp. | reverse complement strand
TCCATAGCAAATAAAGGAATAAGCAAAAAAAGGTACAACATTACCAAAGTAAGTATTAACAATGTCACTAAAAATTAGTTCTGTAGATTCTTTCATATAATCAAGATATTGATAATGGAATGATTAAGGAAGATTTTCGTGTCGGTAGTATGTTGAAAGTTGGAGCTGAATACAAAGTAACACCACAATTCGCAGTTCGTTTAGGGGGAGCTTGGCAAAATAGTCCGGTACAAAATCATATGAAATATAGTGAAACAGGTGATATAACAGAGGTTTATCCGGCTGGTACGCGTACTGTTTATGCGATTGATCATCATGTAAATTATTATACCGTAGGTTTGGGATATCGTTTTACTCCTAGTCTTTATTTGGATATGGCTTGTGTATATCGAATGCAAGAAGAAGAGGTGTATCCTTTCCCACATTTAATTAGTGATGGAAATGTACTTGTTGAGTCTATCCCTTCTACATTAAAGACAAACACAATCAAAGTCGCACTTACGTTAGGGTATAAATTCTAATAAATATAGATTCTAATGGATCCCTGTTTATACAAAGAGAAGTATGAACAGGGATTTTTTTATAAAAAAATAATGAAATGTTTGTCTAATTAAAATACTTTTCGTTTTTTTGCTTCCGTGAATATAAATAATACATGTCTAACATTTCTAAATTGTATCGCCTATAGCATAACATTACTCAAAAAAACATTAAAACATAGAGGTAATGAATACTTTGAAAATGAGAACCGATGAGGATTTGGTTGCTCTATATGCAAAAGGTGATAATGCTGCTTTTGATGTATTATTAAGCCGTTATAAAAGTAGTATATATTCTTACATATTTTTTATTGTACATAATAAAGATTTGGCAGAAGATATTTTTCAAGAAACTTTTGTCAAGGTAATTATGACTATCAAACAGGGACGTTATGTCGAAAACGGAAAGTTTAAGGCTTGGATCACTCGTATTGCCCATAACTTGATTATCGATAATTATCGTCAAGAAAGAAGTGAAAATACGATTTCAAATGATGAGGTAGAGGTTGATCTTTTCAATAACATCAAACTTTGTGATGGTACGGTTGAAGATAGCATGGTTCGTCATCAAGTATTATTAGATGTGAAAAAATTAGTGCAGCATCTTCCGGATAGTCAGCGTGAAGTTTTAGAAATGCGTTATTATCAAGATTTGAGTTTTAAAGAAATAGCCGATATAACAGGGGTTAGTATTAATACAGCCTTAGGACGTATGCGCTATGCAATTTTGAATATGCGTCGTTTGGCAGAAGAAAACCAGATAGAACTATCCATGGCTTAATTTTTTTGTGTTTATACAATAAGAAGAGATGTAATTCGTTTTATTATTGAAATAATAAATGAATTGCCTATGAAAAAAATCTCTACGCTTATAAATGACATAGAAAATAAAACTAATAGTATCCATGTAGAAAAGAAATGTATGCCCAGTCGTAAAACGTTAGATTTTTTGACTCAATTTGCGAGGGTATATCATGTTGAAACTTCATTGCGAGCAGATTTAGGCGGATTTGTAATGAACTAATGATGTAAAGGAGAATCATAATGAATCATAAAATTGCGCCCTCTTTATTAGCTGCAAATTTTTTGAATTTGCAGCGAGATATAGAAATGATAAATCAAAGTGAAGCAGATTGGTTACATTTGGATATTATGGATGGTGTCTTTGTCCCAAATATCTCATTTGGATTTCCGATTTTGGATGCATTGAAGTCGGTTTGTCGTAAACCAATGGATGTTCATCTGATGATTGTTGAACCACAAAAGTTTATTCCTGAAATTAAGGCTATGGGAGCTTATATGATGAATGTTCATTATGAAGCTTGTACCCATTTACATCGTACTGTAGCTGCGATAAAGGAGGCAGGAATGAAGGCAGCTGTTACATTGAATCCCCATACTCCGATTTCTCTTTTGGAGGATATTCTGCAAGATTTGGATATGGTTTTGTTGATGTCTGTCAATCCGGGTTATGGAGGTCAAAAATTTATTGAACATTCGGTGGAAAAGACGGCACGTCTAAAAGATATGATTCTTTCAAAAGGCTTAAATACACTGATTGAGGTAGATGGTGGTGTTAATATGCAGACCGCAAAACGTTTGCTTGATGTAGGTGCAGATGTTTTAGTCGCAGGTAGTTTTGTTTTTAATGCACCTGATCCATTGAAGACTATTCAAGAATTGAAAGCATTATAAGATAAAAAATGAAGAGCTAATATAGATTAATGTATTAGCTCTTTTTTTGTTAAACTAAAACCTTGGTTATGATTAAAGAACTACATATATCTCCTTTTGCACGCCCTTTATGTGTATGGATAATAGGTGTACTTTTACAAGTGAACTTTTCTATAGCATACGAATCTCTATTTATGTTGTTAATCTTATGGGGATTTCTTTTTTTATCTTGGGCGATATGTCTCGAAACAAATAGGACTGTTTGGGTTTATGAGGGGCGTTGGATATGGGGTGTTACTTTCATGTTTATGTTACTCTGTGTGGCTGTTTTACAAACATGCTATGTGGAATTAGGATATTGTTTCTCATTTGTGAATGAAGAACTACTCCTTTTTGCGGCACATTTGCGAGAGATTTTATTGAATCATTTAGAATACTTGCATTTACTAGAAGAGGAAAAAGCGGTTTTAGGAACAATTACGCTTGGATATAAAGAAGGTATGGATTGGGAGGTCCGAAAACAATTTTCAATGGCAGGGGTTGTACATCTTCTTTCTGTAAGTGGTTTTCATGTTGCAATAGTCGGACGCCTTATCTCTTCTGCCTTATTCTTTATGCCTCGAAATGGAGTAGGGAAATGGTTACGATATGGATTAACTCTTCTCTTTTTATGGTTATTTGTCTTGATTTCCGGTATGGCTGCTCCGGCGATTCGAGCAGCATTGATGATTACTCTTTTATTAACCGGAAAAGTGTTGGAACGTTTGACTGAGCGATACAATATCTTGTTTGCATCTGCTTTTTGTATGTTAGTGTATAATCCTCTTTATCTGTTTGATGTAGGTTTTCAATTAAGCTATTTGGCTGTCTTTTCTATCTTATATTTTTATCCTCGTATATTGCGTTTGATACCTGTTAGAAATCCTTTATTTCGAATACCATGGGGATGGATCGCTGTTTCTGTATCTGCACAATTGGGGACAGTTGGTCTATGTTTATATTATTTTGGAGAGTTTTCTACTGTTTTTTTGTTGGCTAATCTACCTTTGACTTTATTTGTTACGATTTTAATTCCTGTTGCTTTGATTTGGATGTTATTGCCTATAGATGAGGGATGGATATATGTTGGACTAAAAAATGTTGTGGAGTGGTTAACTGCTTCTCTTTTTGATATAGTAAAAATGTTTAGTCAAGTAAGTGGGGCAACTGTTTCATTTCGGTTTGATTTTATATCTATGTTAACTTTTTATGGCATAGGAGTATCGATTTGTCTGTATTTTCATTTTAAACAGATAAAATATGTTTGGAGTGTGTTTCTGTTTGTGTTAATTCTAATGATCTGTCGGATGATCGAAAAAAATATTTTATGTGGTATATAAAAAAGTACTACCTTTGTCTATCTAATCGTAGATGTTATGTTGACAAAAATTATTTCTGACGAAAAAATACAAAAAGTAAAAAAATACATAGAAAAGGGGGAACGTTTTGTGATTGTAACCCATGTCTCACCGGATGGAGATGCTCTTGGTTCTGCGTTGGGATTGTATCATTTTCTTACAGCCTATGGAAAAGAACAGGTAACGATTGTTGTTCCTAATCATTTCCCTCAATTTTATAAATGGATGCCGGGACGTAAAGAAATTGTGATACATGAAAAATATCCGGAATTTGCTGAACAATTTATTCAGAATGCAGATGTGATATTCTGTTTGGATTTTAATGAACCCAAACGTATTGAAAAAATGGCATCAGCTGTTTTGGCTGCAGAGGGAAAGAAGATTATGATTGACCATCATTTGTATC
>JAFYOM010000027.1 GCA_017560165.1 Parabacteroides sp. | reverse complement strand
GACACCATGATCGATATGTACGATATAGTCGCCCGAGGTAAATTGGTTCAATTCTTTCAAAGACAAAGAAATTTTTCCACTTCTTGCTTTGTCACTTTTGAGGTTGAACTTATGGAAACGATCAAATACTTGATGATCGGTGAAAAAACAGATACGAAGTGTCTCGTCTGTAAATCCTTCGTGGATCGTTTTGTTGACAAACGTGAAAGGAATATTTTCCTCACGGTCTTCAAAAATGGTACGAATACGAACGGCCTGTTTCTCAACATCACTTAAAAGGTAGATGGTATATCCATTTTCCAAATATTTTAAGAAAGAGGCACTGACCAAATCAAAGTTTTTGTGATATATCGGTTGTATTTCAGTTGCGAATGTGATGGTTGCTTCAGCCACTCCGGTTGGACGGGATCCGATATGCAATCGACGAAAATTGAGTGCAGTCCGTAAGAATGTATCTCCATTTTCCAATTTCTTACGCATATCCTCGATATCTTTGAAAGACTCTTCATCTCCCACAATAGGCTCTTCATTCCATATACCGTTGATACGTTCTTTAGCCCATGCTAAATCTTTACATACTAAAACAGTTTTAGAAGGGATAGATTCTAACAAGGAAGAGTTGGAACGATTTCCTTTGGACATCTCCGGGACGATGTAGATATTTTCAAATCTCTCTTTGGATAGCTGTGTTTCTACATCAAACGATCGGATAGTCTCTACTTCATTTCCAAAGAAATCGATACGGTATGGGAACTCATACGAGAAGGAATAAACGTCAAGGATACTTCCACGAATTGCATACTGTCCGGGTTCATACACATAATCAACTTGTTCGAAACTATATTCATCCAATGCGTCGGACACAAACATATTATCGACCTTTTCGCCGACACTAATCTTTAGTGTGTTTTCTTTTAAGATCTCTCGAGAGATAACTTTCTCTGCCAACGCATCGGGGTAGGTGACAATCACAAATGGTGCTGTCGAATCCTGTAAAGTACTCAGTACCTCTGTTCGTAAGATTTCGTTTGCCGGATCGATATGGCCATATTTGATGGCACGTCGATAGGCAGAAGGGAAGAAATAAATCCCATCTCCACCAATCAGTTGAATAAGATCATGATAAAAATAACCGGCCTCTTCTAAATCATTTAAGATACAGACATAGTTACCCCTTCTTTTTGAAAAAAGAGAAGCGATTGTCATTGCGGCCCCTGAACCACTTAGTCCTTTTAAAAAAATATTACGGGACGTATTGCTTTTTAACAGGGTTTTTAATGCAACGACTTGTGGATGAGTTGCATATAACTTAAGTAAATCTTGAACTTCCAATGTAATATGAAAATTTGTGCAAAGGTAGGATATTTGTCTATATATTTGCATAATTATTGAAATTGTTTGAAGAAAATGGATAAGAGATTTATTATTTTATTCTTGATGATTTTTGCTTTTACCTATTCATCGGTTGCGCAAAATCAGGAAGAGGAGGTGACTTTTTTTAAGGAAAGAATCAAAACATTGAGCTCGGATGAGTTTGGAGGACGTAAACCTTTGACTGCGTATGAAACGAAAACCATCCATTATATTGCTGATGAGTTTAAGAAATTGGGATTATTACCGGCTAATGGAGAAAGCTATTTTCAACCTGTACGAGAGATTGCTACTTATACTCGTCCGGAGAAGAATCTTATACGTGTAAAATGTGCAAAAGGGAATGTGGATTTACAATTTTCCGAAGATATTGTGGTTTGGACCAATCGAGGAACAGAGAAAGTGGTCATTCCTACTACTGATTTGGTTTTTTGTGGGTTTGGAATCAATGCACCGGAATATGGTTGGAATGATTATGAAGGAATAGATGTAAAAGGAAAGATTGTTATTGCGATGGTGAATGATCCGGGTTTCTATGATCCGTCTCTTTTCCGTGGACGGAATATGACCTATTATGGCCGTTGGACTTATAAGTTTGAAGAGGCTAAACGTCAAGGAGCTGCAGGATTGTGGGTTTTACATAATAAACCGGCAGCCTCTTATGGTTGGGAAGTTTGCCAATCTTCGCATGTTCAAACGAATATCGCACTTTGTTCGGAGGATTTGAACAAAGATGAATTAGGGATGGAAGCTTGGTTACATGAGGATGCTTGTCGCAAGATATTTAAGTTGAGTGGTGTTGATTTTGATCAGACCATTGATGCAGCCAAGAAACCGGGTTTTAAAAGTTTTGTAATGAAAGCCAAAAGTAAAGTGGTTTTGGATGTAAAGATGAAAGTAGGAGAGTCACATAATGTGGCAGCAATTCTTCCGGGTACCGATTTAAAAGATGAATATATTATTTGTACAGCTCATTGGGATCATTTTGGAATTGGTACACCAATCAATGGGGATAGTATCTATAATGGTGCCGGTGACAATGCTTCCGGTGTGGCAGCATTGATGCTTTTGGCTAAAAAATATCAGGCTCTACCTGTTAAGCCTCGTCGTTCTTTTGTGTTTGTGGCTGTTACTTCTGAAGAATCGGGCTTGTTAGGCTCGCAACATTATTGTGAATATCCGCTTTTCCCTCTTTCCAAAACGGCTATTAATCTGAACTTTGATGGAGCAGCTCCGGCTGGGCGAACACATGATGTTGTTTTGCGTGCAGCGGGAAAGACTGATACAGATGCGTTGGTTGTAGCAATGGCTGCAGCTCAGGGACGTCGTGTACGTGTGGTTACAGATGATCCTTCTGGTAGTTATTTCCGTTCAGATCATTTTAATTTTGTTAAAAAAGGAGTCCCTACAGTATTGGTAAGAGGTGGTAATGATTTTGTTGATAAAGCCAAAGAGGAGGCTAAACCGAAAGTTTATCGTTATCATCAACCGAATGATGAGTATGATGAATCAT
>JAFYOM010000261.1 GCA_017560165.1 Parabacteroides sp. | reverse complement strand
GTTCTTGGGATAATTGAATTTCGTATAGCTCTCAAAACATCTGTGTGGTCGTAGTTTTCATTTGAAGTAATCGTATATCCGAGAATAACTCTAGTAGCAACATCAATTACCGCTATAAGCCATGCACGTGTTGCAGGCATCATAACGGATTCTCCATGCTTATTTATTACTTCTACACCATATAACATATCAATTCGATGTCCATCGATTTGAACAACAGAGAAAGGAACAAGAGGATATTCACGTACTCTGTCACCAGTTCCAGTTGAATGATACTTCTGATTTGCATTAGAACTTTCTCGTCTAATTGCATCATTAGTGTTTTCGTTATTAAGTTGTTTTAGATAACGATAAAATGTTCTGCGTGCTTTATCATCCGTAGTAAATGGATATTCGTAATCCTGAATGCCAATACGTTTACACTCTTCAATAAATCGTATATATAAATTTTGATTTGAGATATTATTTTCAAGTATTTTATTGTTTCTATTAAAATAACTATTACGAATATATTGTTCAAGTTCGGGGTGCTCTAATAATAGTTTAGTAAAAACTGCCCTATTCTTTGTACTTTCTTGATTTACAGTTCCAGTCGTTAATTGACGATTTGGAATTAACGCAGCATAACCATATTGTCGCCCCGTATCAGGATCAATCTTTAAACAGCGAGAAACTAATTTTGTCAAATTTCCGCTCTTAATTCCCGTTTCGCTTTCAATCTCAGCTGTCGAAAGGTTATCAATGTACATATCTACGGCTTTTTTTCTGCGAATATAGGTACTTTTCTGCGCTTCTTCCCAAAACTCTATCTGTAAGTCAGACCAATAATTTCGATATTCTTTCAGTTCTGATAAATTATGTGATTTCATCCGCATAAATGTACCTCTGTTGACTTATCTAACGGTCTACTTATTGCATCAATTTCAATTATTCCATCATAAAGTAACTTTGCCAGAATCCCCAATAAATTATCTTCTGACACCAAATTAAGGTTGCGAATCTCTCCGATCGTCAGGTTAGCAAATCTCAGTTTTTTTAAAAGTTCTTCTCCATCCTTTTTATTTATAATCCCAGACCGTATTAAATGACTTCTCAATAACTGAAGATTTCCAATATAATGACGACTCTTAAAAATATCTTCATCAGTAATAATGGCATACTTATAGTTGTTCTCATCACACCATTGCTTCTGGAATTCCGTCTGTTCTTTTGAACGAACCGATTTTTTGTCATTTCCCTTGAGCTCTGAAATATACTTCACTTCTTGAAATTCCGAATTACTATTCTTATATTGAACCCAAAAGTCAAATACAGATTTTTTATTTTTACCATTGAAAGTTCCACTGATTTCAAGAGGTTGTTCGCAAAAAAATTCCACTTCAGGATTCATTTCAAGCGAGATAAATTGCGTATATTCCAGATAACTATATAAATTAACCCGCCTTTTTAATTTGTAGCTGTATGTAATCCAAAAGTCACTTCCATAATGTGATCCACGAGGCATTTTTATAGGACTTTGAAAAATATACGTAATAGTACTACCTCCTTTCATATCATATTTTGCTATTTTTATATTCATGACTTTACTTATCACCACTTACATTCTGAATCGCGATACTAGATGTATATCGTGTTACAAACCATCATGAATACTAATTATATCCAATTAATACCAAACCAAAATCCAATTACAATTTATCGATCTTTTTACATATTCGTTCATAGACTCTGTAACGATATACTATTTTTCTTTTCCTCATTTGAGAATTTGAAATTATTATTCATGAAAATATGTAAAAAGTAAAGCTATATTGACTCATTTTTTGTTTTTGCTTTAGCAAAATTACAGTATATAGCAAGGATTTTCTTGCAATATTTTACATATTCACGTGTTCGATCTATAGTTCCAGTTATTAAACCACTCATTCTATATTGAATTTGCAGAATTATTTACATTCGTATTAAAAGAAGATGGTATCCTTTTATTATTACTAAAGAGGATTCGATAGTTATGAATGAATTTATATACATAAAGCAAACTCAATATACAGACTCTATAGAAAAACAAGTGATGTATGCAGACAAACTCAACATACCTATTAGAAATCGTTTGGGCTACCAACAATATTCCAGAGTAAAATGTAGAGATATTGTTGCACTTATAGGGCATCCGGTACAACCAGGAGATGTTTTACATATTTACAATTTGCAAATAATAGGCTATAAAAATGATCGCGTATCTACAGTTCTTAGAATGTTTCATAATGCCGGTATTCGATTAACAATTTATGATACAGGTTATGATGATCAGGTTGTTATTCAAGGTGATTCAGTTGTTTCTTGTAATGATCATTTTGATATGTTTAACAGGCATTATCATGCACTTGGAATCGTAAATTCACGGCGTAATCAAATCAATAATCTTGATACTGACAAACCAAAACCAGGTCCCCCAAAAATGACATGGGATAGTGTATCTCCCTATGTTAGAAAGATAGTTATGGAATATGTTGATAATCCGCATCGGTATACTCAAAAAGAGTGTATTGCAAAACTTGAGGTTAAAAAATGTGGAATTTCAAGACCAATATTTTCTCAGCTGGCAAAACACTATAAAATGAACATACGTAAACAATAAACCAATATTTCGTGATATATTTATAGAAAAAGGTGTGGCAATCAATATATGATAGCCACCCCCTTTTTGTTTTTGACAATATCAATATAATTGCCGTTAAGCATATATTATTAGCGTAACTCAGGTTTCTTTCATCGCGTTCAATTTCCGTTTCGCATCTGTCACTGGTTCTCCTGTCTGTACGCCATACTGTTTGCATGGAATAGACTTTGCTAAAATTATGCCGTGACGCTTCTCCTGGTCGCCACTAACAGCAGACGGAACTGTACGTAGATCTAACTTAGCCCCCAAATGATAAAGGCGGTATGTCGCTTCCCAAGAGAGGAACGCAGAATTGACATCAACATGATATATAATTCCTCCTATTATCACCACCAACCCGAACACTTGTTCGCTCTTATGGTTATAGATTATCACTTCTCATCTATACTGTCAAGCCAGAACACCGTTGTTTTGTTAAATATAATTCTCAACACTATTTCATCTTACATAAAATTGAGCGTTACTCTCAGTAACGCCCATTGATAGTTCAATATTCTTTCTTAATATTAAGAAACCATTTCGAAATCTAATTCATTTATAAAGTGATTATTTTAAAATTCACGCAGTATCAACTCAGTTACGCCAGGATTATCACCAAAAATAATCCTTAAAACTTTGTGATTAAGACCATGTCCAATTTCACGATAAATAGCACGCTGAATAGCATTGCCACGATTATATCCATGAACCACATGAATCCGGTATGTACTTGCATTCGCTTGTTTGATCAACAACTCTATTTTATCAATTGCCTGCTCAGATGTCATGCCATGCACGTCGATATCAATATATGGTTCTTGTCTCATACCAACCTCCTAATCTCACACGCATATTATAACACTAAAAACAGAAAAATGGAACGGTCATACGACTGTCCCATTCACTATAGCTTTTAAACAACTAGGGTTTTCTTGATATTCAGAATCATTAAAGGGTACTGTCAAAACAGTACCCTTTATGATTAAACTTCTAATTATGCAACCCATTTACCATCTGAACCAACATAG
>JAFYOM010000260.1 GCA_017560165.1 Parabacteroides sp. | reverse complement strand
TTTTTAAGGAATATGAAGGTGTTAAGTCAATTATTAAAAGAAAATATTAAACCATATATAAAATCAGAACATATAGCTCCTGGTAAAAACTTTAGATTCAATCTTTATTTTAATGAAAAAGGAGAAATATTGGAGTTGTATTTCACTTATCGTCAAGAATTAAGGATACCTATAGTGGCAATAGAAAATTTGGATTGTGGAATAAAAGAGAGTTGTTATATTGCAATCAGTGGTTCTAAAGCCATATTTGAAGGAGCAAATTTTCATAGGTATGTTTTTGCTTTTCCATTAGAAGATATATTTAATGAAAATCTACCAGAGGAAGATTGGAAAATTCGATTGTGGTGGTAGAATAAAAATAGGTCTTAATGGAAAGAAAAGTTTTTTTATTCATCGTTTTAGCCTTTGGACTATTAGTAGGAAAAGCGCAAACAGTTTCAAAAGAACGTTTGATAGAAATAGCAGATTCGGTGTATAATTTACCCCGTTTTGCAGATTATCAAATAAAAAATGGAGAACCGGTTGTTATAGAAAAAGAAACAATTTATTTAACACCTGAAGAATTAGCAAAAATCCCCAAATCGGATCCTTTTTATGGTTGTACAGAGCCTGGTTGTAAATATTATATAGTACGTTATCCTTGTGATATTGAAGTGTATAATACTTTGGCAGATTTATGTGCCATGCGAGTTTATATTTGGGCAAAATCTCAACGCGTTTTTAATGTGGCTTTAGGTAATGGAATCCATTTGAAAGTGAGTTATGGAGGAAATGGGGATGCTGATTTTTAAAGTCTAATAACGAAAAAGAAGAAAAATGTTTGTTATTTACAGAAATAGTATTACCTTTGCACCACGAAAATAAGGATGGTCGGGTAGCTCAGCTGGATAGAGCAACAGCCTTCTAAGCTGTGGGTCCTGGGTTCGAATCCCAGCCTGATCACAAAAAAAGGGATTGTGAATTATTCACAGTCCCTTTTTCTTTTTTATGAATATTCGGTATAAAATAAATAATAAACCTTAAATTTGCACCTCTTGTTAGATGTGGAATTTATATTAATACCATAAAAATGAAAAAGTTTTTATCCGTTTGTTTAGGAGCTGTATGTATGGGGGTGGGATTGCAATCTTGTGTGAATGAAACTGCCTCTACTGAATGTAAAAGTGAAATGATTGTAGCAAGCTATAATTTGGCTTGTGGTGGACCGGAACATCATCCTAGTTATTGGGAACCTCGTAAAGAAGGTGTAAAGAGTGTCATTAATTTTTATGATTTTGACGTATTTGGTACACAAGAAGGTTTTAAATTTCAGTTGGATGATTTAGTAGCAGATGGAGAGTATGCCTATATCGGTGGTGGTCGTGAAGATGGTAAGGACAAAGGTGAACATTCGGCTATTTTGTATAAGACTGCCCGTTTTGATGTCTTAGAACAGGGTACGTTTTGGCTTTCGGATACACCGGAAACTCCGGGGTTAGGTTGGGATGCCAAATGCTGTTTCCGTGTTTGCTCATGGGGTAAGTTTTTGGATAAAACCTGTAATAAAGAATTTTATGTGTTCAATTCTCATTATGACCATGAAGGAGTTGTGGCTCGCCGAGAATCATCTAAGTTGATCTTATCTCGTATTCGTGAAATCGCAGGTGAAAATGCAACCGTTTTCTTTACCGGTGACTTGAATGCGATCCCGACAGATGAACCGATTACGATGATTGCTTCTGATGGAATGTTCAGTGATTCATACCAAATTACGAAGGAACCTCCTTTTGGAACGACAAATACATACAATGGATGGAATATCAATAATCCGGATACCTATAAACGTATTGACTATATATGGGTGACAAAGGGTGTAACGGTAGAAAAATATGGGGTGTTGAATGACGTTCACTATGGCCGTACTCCGTCAGACCATTATCCTATCATGTCTAAAGTTGTTTATTAATTTATAATTATATCGTATATGAAAAAGTTAATTGTTGCTTGTTGTGCCGTTTTAATGGGATTGGCAGGACAGTCTTGCGTAGAACCTACAGTAAAGAATGACACTTGTGAAATGAATGTAGCGACATTCAATTTGAGATGTGATGTGAAAGTAGATAGTTTGAATCGTTGGCCCTATCGTAAAGAGTTTTGTAAAAACTTGGTACGTTTCCATGATTTTGACATTTATGGTATCCAGGAAGGTTTCAAACATCAGGTAGAAGGTTTGTGTGAATTGGAAGGATATGCCTATGTCGGTGGTGGCCGTGATGATGGTAAGGATAAAGGGGAACATGCAGCTATCGTCTATAAAACAACTCGTTTTGATTTGTTGGATAGTGGTAATTTCTGGTTCTCTGAAACACCGGATGTTCCGGGATTAGGTTGGGATGCGAAATGTTGCTTCCGTATCTGCTCTTGGGGTAAATTCCGTGATAAAGAAACTGGTAAAGAGTTCTTATTTATCAATTCTCATTTTGACCACGAAGGGGTAGTGGCCCGTCGTGAGTCTTCTAAGTTGTTATTAGCTCGTATCCGTGAGATTGCAGGTGAAAATATGACTGTGTTTGCTACAGGTGACTTTAATGCTGTTCCAGATGATGAACCGATGGTTACACTTGCTTCTGACGGTTTGTTGGTAGATGCTTATAATATCACCAAAGAACCTCCTTTCGGTACAACAGGTACATTCAATGGCTGGACTGCTACCATGGAAAGAGACATCCGTATCGACTATGTTTGGGTCACAAAGAATGTGACAGTTGAGAAATATGGTGTATTGAATTTGGTTCAATATGGACGTACACCGTCTGACCACTTCCCTGTAATGGCTAAGGTTTCTTTCTAAATAAATAGCTTAAAATAATAAAAAAGGATGTTCATTTCGAACATCCTTTTTTATTTTTATTTCATAATATCCATGTGAACAAGCCACTTCCGAAGAAGATCTTTCATCTCTTGGTAATATTCAAATTTGTAATTGAATCCCCATCCATGTCCACCTGTCGGGAACATATAAAGAGAAGCCGGAATATTATGCGCCTTTAATGCTGTATAGTAACGAATTGAATTTAAAGGAGAAACAACATCATCGTTTTCACTTAATAACAACAGTGTTTTAGGTGTTTTATCGTTTATCTGTTTCTCTAATGAGTAACGGTCGACCAATTCTTTGTTATTTATAAGTTTATCTCCAAGCAGATTCTTTTTGCTACCCATGTGAGTAATTTCGTTATCAAAACTGATGACCGGATAGTAGAGAATGGCGAAGTTCGGACGGTTTTCATCTTTGGCCAAATTACAAAGAGAAGCCGCTAAATGGCCTCCGGCTGAAGAACCGATTACACCGATATTGTTGGTGTCTATATTCCATTCTGTCGCTTTTTCCTTGATTAAAGACATCGCTTTTTCCGCATCATCTAACGGATAGGAATGATCCCCTTTAACTAATGTTCTATAACGCAAAACGATACCAGCCATACCATTGGATGCAAACCATTTGGCAACATCACGCCCTTCGTAATTCATTGCAACGATCCAATAGGCTCCTCCCGGACAGATTAAAACGGCAGGGGTCGGTTTGTCTGATTTTTCAGGAAGATAAACCTCTACCTCTACCACATCGGCTTTGGGATTGTTCGGCCAAAGTTTGATAGGCTCTACATCCTGTCCCCATAGAACAGGAGTAATAAGAAGCAATAAAAAAGAAAATATGTGTTTCATCATGTTGCTAAATTATGCTCCTGCGTAAATCAAGA
>JAFYOM010000259.1 GCA_017560165.1 Parabacteroides sp. | reverse complement strand
GTACCTATTGCACTTTTGTCGTAACTAGCCGGCCATTCAACATTTGGCAAACCTTCCGCTCCCAAGAACTCCCATACAGGACTAGCCGCTTTCATCGCCATAAATTCACCTTTCGTATCAAACCATTTTTCATCAAACCCTTGAACCATTAATGCACGTGGTGCTATACATGAAAGCAACATGTGTTGATCGAAAGGTAGATTGGCTTCATTGTTTGCATATTTAGAAAAGGCTTTACAATACCAATGCTTAAACTGTCGTGTCATTGTAACCACATTTTCTCCAAAATAATGTTTTTGCAGAGGAACACCACCTCCTCCGGTTTGGTTAAGTACCACAACCGGGAAACGTTCATCAAATGCACTGGCCAACATTGCTGCTTTAGCCAATCGAGAAGATCCGGTAAGAAGTACTTTTTTCTCATCAAGTTGAGCATCTTGCTCAATCATATCCATACCTCGCATTAAAACCCAACCCCAAGCTGCCAATGCGGCTGTATGATCATCGCGTTTTTCATCACGTTTTCCCCACAAATCAAAAATACCACTATAAGCAAATTCCTGCTGAAGAGAAATTCCATTTTCATCTTTATCCCCTTCATTAGGGTCAGGAGAGATTTCTGCATAACAAGCTGTCACTACAGCATAACCACTTGCCACAAGCATATTTATCGGAACAATGCTTCGAAGGTTTGGATCCAGACGCATGCCTCGGCTACGCTCATCTATTTTATGATTGTAGATATAGAAACTTTCATTATTTCGTTGCCAATTTTCATTAAGTAGTATCTCTTTATCTGTTAAAAGAGTGTGGTTACCTTCATAATTAAGGAACATAATTGTAGGAATCGGCCCCTCTATATGATTGGGAGTAACGATAAGCCAATCTACTTTCGGACCACTTTTATCCTTTTTAAACCACATCCTCACTTGACGACGAGTTGCATAATTGCCCATGGTATTTCCCTGCTCGATTGTTTCCAACACAATATCATCAGGAGCTTCCGGCATCTGACCATACATCTCACGTTCGAAGATTTCCAAAATTTCCTTACGTCGTTCAGCCCATTGTTTTTTTGTTTCCACTTTTTTTCCATTAGCAAAAGTAAAAACATCTGGTAGAGGATAATTACCGACCTTACTCTCATCATAGTTTTGAGCATATAGCGACATTGATAGAGCATATACACAAACAAGTATTGCTACAGTGATTCTTTTCATATTATCTATAGTTATGATTTATACCTTTGTATCTTGTAAATATTACTTTCTCACAATATTACAACAAATGTAGAATTTATTCAGAATTTTCCCAAACAAGAGTTCCATAAATACCCAATAATCTTCGTTTCAATTACATCGGACCTAAATAAAAATACCTCGGATGTAATTTAAGATTACATCCGAGGTATTTTTATTTAGAAGGGTATATTATCTCTACAAAAGATACTGATCATTGATATTAAGTTTAAACTGAAGTCCTAAAAACTCTGCAGCTTTTCGGCAAAGTAACATTCGACCGGTGAATATCTCAAAATAATCAATAACTGCACAAATATCAGTATTAATTGTCAAATCTAATGTAATCGTTTTCTTCTCCGGACACAAAACTACTTCCGACTGTTCAGCGGCATAATTGACACGATCATGAATATCAAAATTGATGGTCGAACGATTACGAACCCGACTTCTACGTACATCTGTCTTGTCTGCAATAATCAACGCAGCAGCCACAGCATTAACCGGAGCCGCCGTTTGTTCGTCATGATTTCCGATGGCTGTAATCACTGTTGCAACATCCTTAGGATTCATCCCCATCTTATCCAAGATACGAAAAGCCATCATCGCCCCACTCTGTGCATGATCTATTCGGTTTACCACATTTCCTATATCATGCATATATCCAGCAATACGAGCCAACTCCACATCTCGTTTTTCATATCCACTTTTTTCCAATATCTCACCGGCAATCATTGCTACCTTTGTACAATGAGCAAAGCTATGCTCCGTATAACCGATAGCATCTAACGATTCATCTGCCTGTTTAATATAGGTTCGTATCTCTTCCGAAAGACGTACCTTTTCATATGTTACATTCATAATAATCAGATTGATTTCTACAAAAATATGGATTTATCACATATCATTGTAAAAATGGACCATCTTAATTTGAAACAAAAAAACGGAACTCCTTTCGAAGTTCCGTTTCTTTTATTTGTATATCAATAATGATTATTCGTTAGACCAATCCATTTTAGTCATGCGAACATAGCTTTGATATCTTCTCTTAGCCATTTCTTCACAAGCATTGAACAAGCCTTCAGCTTCTGCTGGGAATTGTTTCATTACAGATGCGAAACGAACTTCACCCTTCAAGAAGTCTTGGAAACCTTCCCACTTCGGTTCTTTAGAATCAAGTGTGAATGGGTTCTTACCTTCTTCTTCAAGAGCTGGGTTGTAACGCCACAACTGCCAATAACCACATTCTACAGCTGCTGCCTCTTCAGCCTGTGCTTTACCCATACCCTTCTTCAAACCGTGGTTGATACATGGAGCGTATGCGATAATAATTGAAGGACCAGGATAAGCTTCTGCTTCACGGATAGCTTTCAAACATTGTGCTTGGTCTGCACCCATTGCGATCTGAGCTACATATACATAACCGTAAGTAGTAGCAATCATACCTAAGTCTTTCTTACGAACACGTTTACCTGCAGCAGCAAACTTAGCGATAGCACCAAGAGGAGTCGCTTTAGAAGACTGACCACCTGTATTAGAGTAAACTTCAG
>JAFYOM010000258.1 GCA_017560165.1 Parabacteroides sp. | reverse complement strand
TTTGGTCCTCTTTTCATCCGAAAGGAGATACTCCTAATCAAACGGAGTTTTTGGCAATATGGCAAATTTTATATGATTTGTATGTGAATTTGAGAGAATCACTGAATGCAGAGAAGAAGGGCTATGAGGGAATGATCTTCCGTGAAGTTGTTGAGAATTTAGAAAATGGGGCATGTTGTAAATTGCCATTTGATAAGATTGTATTTGTGGGATTGAATGCTTTATCTGTTTCAGAAGAGCGTTTCCTATTACAATTGCAAAAGATGGGAATAGCTGATTTTTATTGGGATTATGAATCTCCTAAAGTTAAAGATCTTAATAATCGGGCTTCCTATTTCGTTAAACGTAATTTAAAATTATTCCCATCACAAATAGAATGGTCATTTCAAGAGGAGAGAGGTAAAGCAGAACCACAAATTGAGGTTATAGGGATACCTTCCGGTATTGGGCAAGCCAAACAGGTTTATTATTTGTTGAATGAATGGTGTAAAGAGGATAATATGAATCCAGAAAAGGCATTACGTACTGCTGTTGTTCTTCCAGATGAACATCTTTTAATACCGGTATTAAATGCTATACCTGAAAAGATTCAACGAATTAATGTGACAATGGGATATCCTTTGGCTGGAACACCGATTGCTTCGTTGATGGAATATATTTTAGCTTTACAAAAGAATGTAAGATATGTAGACCGACAACCAGTGTTTTATTTTCGTGATGTTTTACCTATTATAAATCATCGCTATATTTCTGTAACAGCTCCGCAAGTTGTGGCAACTTTAGTGAAAAGTATTACGGAAAATAATAAGATTTATATATCGTATGACGATTTGAATCAAACTTCTTTGTTCTCTGTATTGTTTAGGCCTGTAACAGAAGTAGATACATTTTCGGATTATTTAATTCAAGTTTTACAAGAATTGAATCGAATGATGACACTTCAAGTTGAAGAGGAGGAAAGTAAAGAGACACTTCGTATTCATGATTTGGAACAAGAATTTATCTTCCATTATTTTACGACGGTCAACCGGATGAAAGATTTAATGAAGGAATCGAATGTTGAGATGCGAATAGATACCTATTTCCGTTTATTGAAACGTTTGACGGATACCATCACAATACCGTTTCAAGGCGAACCTCTTTCCGGATTACAGATTATGGGGGTTTTGGAAACGCGTGCATTAGATTTTGATCGTTTGATTATTCTTTCTATGAATGAAGGAATATTTCCATTAAGGAAAGCTGCAAACTCTTTTATTCCTTATAATCTTCGTCGTGGTTTTGGATTACCTACTTATGAACATCAAGATAGTGTATGGGCTTATCATTTTTACCGATTAATTCATCGAGCAAGTAATGTCTCTATGCTTTATGATACAAGAAACAATGGTTTACAGACCGGAGAAGTAAGTCGGTTCGTTCATCAACTTCGTTATCATTATCAAGTCCCTATCCAGAATAAATTAGTTGTTTACAATGTAGCATCATCGAAAACTCCTAAACTTCAAATAGTAAAGACTGAAGAGGTTTTGAATCGTTTAGCAGCTTTTCTGAAGAATGGTGGACATGCTATTTCTGCTAGTGCAATAAATACCTATTTAGATTGTCCTTTGAAGTTCTATTTTTCGGTTGTAGAGGGTATCAAAGAGGAAGATGTGGTAAATGAAATCATAGAGAGTAATGTGTTTGGAAGTATTCTTCATAAAGTAATGGAGATATTGTATAATCCTTTTTGTGGAAAGCTTGTAACTACTGATTTATTAACTCTTATTCGTAAAGATACAAAGAAGGTTACATCTGCTATTGAGTTTGCATTTGCAGATGTTTATTTAAAGACAAAAGTGGTACGACCGTTATCTGGACAGAATTATTTGATTGGTGAGATGATTCGTAAATATGTTGATAAAGTTTTAGAACGTGATAATCAATTGACACCTTTCTATTATCTTGAGTCAGAGAAAAAAATAGAATGTCTTTTTAGATTAACGGATCAGAGAGAAGTTAATCTAAAAGGATATATTGATCGTATAGATGATGTGAATGGGAGAGTTCGTATTGTTGATTATAAAAGCGGTAGTGGTACGACTCAGTTTACAACGATAGATAATCTTTTTGATCGAGAGGAAAAAGTTCGCTCTAAAGCGGTCATGCAGGTCTTTATGTATGCTTGGATGTATCTGCAAAAGAAAAAAGAAAAAACAGTTCAACCTGTTATTTATTATATGCGGGATCTTTTCAAATTATCATTTGATCCAAGTATCTATCGTAAGATTGATCGTACAAAAAGTGAGGAGGTAATGGATTTTGAGGGTTATCGACTTGATTTCGAGCAAGGTTTAAGATCCTGTTTGGATGAAATTTTTGA
This sequence comes from Parabacteroides sp., assembly GCA_017560165.1. GTDB lineage: Bacteria > Bacteroidota > Bacteroidia > Bacteroidales > Tannerellaceae > Parabacteroides. The sequence continues at coordinate 2,068 of JAFYOM010000258.1, read as the reverse complement.
TAAAGAAACACCTTTTGTTCAAACGAATAACCCAAAAGTTTGTTCCTATTGCCCTTTTAAAGATATTTGTGGAAAATAATAAGAGCGATGTCACTCGCTCTTATTTTCTGTTTTTTTAATGGATATTGATTTTATAAACTTTTTCATCTTTTTCATTATGTAAAATGAGAATATAAATACCTGTTGAAAGATGTTTATTATAATCAAGTTCAATTTTTTCTTTAAGAATCATTACTCCTTTTATATTGAAGATAGTCAAAAGATGAGGTTGAGAACAATAGATTTGTAAAAGATTTCTTGTTGTTTTGATCGTAATAGAATTTTCTAATTGATCAACAGATGTTGGATTTTCAGGTTCCTCTTCTATAGGATTATCTGGTATTTCAACCGCTTCAGCTAATAACACTTCAATAAAACCGGGTGATAAAATATGACTATTGAAAGAACTTGAAATATTAGTTTCACCCATGGTTGCCGTTATTTCTTCTGTATTTAGACTATATGCAGAGATTGTGAGATCTGATAAAGACTGTGCTTTTACAGAAGAGAAACAAGCGATAATGTAAATTATAGAAAATAAGAAATGTCTTCTCATATTAATATCCAGGATTTTGAGTCATATTGGGATTAGTATCTATCTCACTTTGTGGAATAGGTAATAACGCTTTGTTACTATCCATATTGAAATAAATCGCACTATATTCTAATACATTAAGGAATAAGTTTCCATCTTTATCCTCCTGATATAGATTATTGATATATTCTTCCATTAAAATAGCTTCTGATATGTTTTCAGGAACCTCTTCTAATTTACTTAATTTCCAATTGGCTATTTTTTTGATAAAAGTAAAAAGTGGATGAGTATTTTCATTTCTGTTTATTAAATCAATAACCATGTTATAATCTTTTTTTAAGAGATATGATTTATATAATATCTTATAAAAAAACATTGGATCTGCCGTTATAGCTAAATTAGTTCCTTCGCCATGTAATTTACGTAAGTTATCTATAATGAATTGTAATACTTCTAATCTTGGTGTGCGATGTATAGAAAGGGTTTCTTCTACAGTTGGAACATTCGTGATAAGAGGAATATCTCCAAACCATGTTGTTAACATAAGATAAGTATAAGCACGAATAACTATTGAATTATTTATAAACTCTTGATAAATGTTTGATTCTGATTTGGTGTTGATAGCCTTTTCTATCAAAGTGTTGGCCTTGTTAATTATTTGATAGGCATTATTGTAATAATCTGAAATAAAATAATCTGATGGAGTATATGTTTTATCATATATACTTGAATTAGATGAAGATCTAGTGTTAATAATTCTCATATAATCATAATCTAACTTATCGCTTTTTTCACGAAAAGAAAAATAAAGAGCTGTTAGATTATTGAATGAATCTTCTATATTATCGTATGGGAGTTCAGGGTTTATTTGATTAGATGTGGTGTCTTGGGATATAATAGAGAATGGATATTCCTTGGTTATACCATATTTGTTTTTTAGGATAAATGTACCAGAATATTCTTCTCCATTACCTACATGTGAAAATTCAATTTCTAGAAATTTTCCGTATGGTCCAGAGACTTCTTTTATGACTTTTAAATCACTTAAAGGTAAACCTTTTAAATCATAGCTTACTTCTTGATCTTTTCCATCTAAATAAGCAATATAGATTCCTATACTAGAATGTTCTAATACTCCTCCTGCTCCTGTTAAAAACATCGAAGTATTATCATTGTCTGTTTGTGTCACAATAAATGTCGGATCTTCTTTTGATTCTTGGTTTGTTTTCCCTGCTCTTTCTGCATATAAAGCATAGGGTACAGATAACATTTGTGAGGTTGCTATATCTTTAAAAGAATTTCCTCCATCTGTATCCATACTTAGTTTTATAAAATATGGAGAAAGACTCCAATCTACATTGGAAAATATTCCATTAGTTGGATTTCCGTTCCCAATTTGTAAATTAACAACTCCGTTTTTTGCACTGGTAGAATTATGTGTTTCTTCGTATACCACTGAACCTTCAGCACTTCCTTGCAATATACTTAATTTTA
>JAFYOM010000257.1 GCA_017560165.1 Parabacteroides sp. | reverse complement strand
CACGTATTAACGACCACTATTTCCCCATTAATCTTATGAGGATCATGTTCTACCGTATAGCCATTGGCAATAAACTGACGCATGAGTTGTTCAGAATCAACCAAGTTCTTTGAACAACCCAACGTTATGATATCAACCTTATTTTTTTTCATGCTTACTCTCCAAAAAGAGAATTCACAAACTCTTTTCTATTGAACACTTGCAAATCTTCCATACCCTCTCCCAATCCAATGTATTTTACAGGAATACGGAAGTGGTCAGAAATTCCAATCACCACACCACCTTTTGCTGTTCCATCCAATTTGGTAACAGCTAAAGCATTAACTTCGGTAGCTGCAGTAAACTGTTTTGCTTGTTCAAATGCATTCTGTCCGGTAGAACCATCCAATACCAATAATACTTCATGAGGAGCATCAGGAACGACCTTTTTCATTACATTCTTAATCTTTGTCAACTCATTCATCAAGTTGATCTTATTATGCAAACGACCAGCAGTATCAATAATCACCACATCCGCATCATTTGCCTTAGCTGAACTCAAAGTATCAAATGCTACAGAAGCCGGATCTGATCCCATCTTTTGTTTAACAATAGGAACTCCTACCCGTTCACTCCATATAACCAACTGTTCAACTGCAGCTGCACGGAACGTATCAGCAGCACCTAAATAAACTTTTTTTCCGGCTTTTTTAAACTGATAAGCCAACTTACCAATGGTTGTAGTCTTACCTACACCATTTACACCAACCACCATTATCACATACGGTTTCTTATCTTCCGGAACTGTAAAAGATTCTAAATCTTGAGTATGATTTTCTGTTAAAAGAGCCGCAATTTCTTCACGCAAGATAGCTGTTAATTCTGACGTTGTTACATATTTATCACGTGCAACACGTTCTTCTATACGGGAAATAATTTTCAGCGTTGTATCTACCCCGACATCAGAAGTAATCAATACCTCTTCTAGATTATCCAGAACTTCATCATCTACCTTACTTTTTCCGGCAATCGCTCTGGTAATCTTTGAAAACACATTTTCTTTTGTTTTAGATAACCCCTTATCCAGGTTTTCTTTTTTTTCCTTACTGAAAAAACTAAAAATACCCATATGTTGTAATACATTTATTGATTTCTTGCTATTCTGTGTATAATCAACATTTTGCTTTTTCAAGCTTATCTCACAGTTTCACAAATATTTTAATTTGCAAAGATAGTTAAATTACAATAATTAGAAGAATATACACAATAAATTTAACCGATTATCGTCAATCGTGCAAACTTCAACAATAATTGTTTCTGTCCTAAATTAGAGAAAGAAACTGTTGCTTTAGCATTTCCACCATGGCCTTCAAGAGCAATTACGATTCCCTCTCCAAATCGATCATGACGTACTTTTGTTCCGACCTGTATATCGGCTAAATCTGAAGAAGAAACCGAAGTTGGCATAGTGACTGATACTGTTTCAATCTTAGTCAAACGAGATGAACGATGAATAGATGAAGTTGCAGTATTAGTCGGAGATTCCTTTTCTACAGCTTTCGGCTGTTGAAAAGGCGATGTAAAAGCAGAAGTTCGCTGAAAACGTTCTCTTGTAACTGCAAAAGAATCAGCAATCGAAGTTTCTGGCACATACAAATAGCGTGCATCAATATCTTTTAAGAAACGACTGGGTGAACACATCGCAGTCTGTCCATTTCTAAACCTACTCTTCGCGTACATTAAAATACAGTTCTCCTCTGCACGAGTTATCGCCACATAGAATAGACGACGTTCCTCTTCTATCGCTCTCGGACTATCTTTTGACATAGAAGACGGAAATAAATCTTCTTCCATACCAACAATAAAAACATTCTTAAACTCCAAACCTTTCGCTGCATGAACTGTCATCAAGGTAACCTTATTGGCAAATTCTTCTTTGTCATTATCCTGATCTGTCAATAAAGAAACTTCTGATAGAAAATCAGCCAACAAAACTTGTTCAACACCCTCTTCTCGACGAATTTCACAAAATTCAGCAATACCTTTCAACAATTCCTGTAAATTTTCTTGCTTACTGATACCTTCAACTGAACGGTCTTGAAACAACGTAGCAACAAGTCCACTCTCTTTCGCAATAAGAGAAGCCATATCTTCTGCAGTAGTAGTTTCATTTTTTTCAATAAAACCACTTATCAGTTCTTTAAACGCATTTAACTTTTTAGCAGTTCCACTATTCACTGGAAGCGCATAACCTATCGGATCATTTAAAACAGTCCACAAACTAACTTGATAATGATTCGCTGCAGTAACCAATTTCGCCAGTGTCGTATCTCCAATCCCTCTTGTAGGATAATTTATAACTCGTTTAAAAGCTTCTTCGTCATGCGGATTGACTACCAAACGAAAATAGGAGATTATATCTTTCACCTCTTTACGCTGATAGAAAGAAAGCCCCCCATAAATTTTATAAGGTATACCTCTTTTTCGTAAAGCCTCTTCTAAAACACGAGATTGCGCATTGGTTCGATATAAGATTGCAAAGTCTGCATATTCATAATTACGCATTCGCATCTCATTAATCTTATTCGCCACAGCATAACCCTCTTCATAATCAGAGTAAGAGGCCCAAACTGAGACCTCACTTCCCTCCTCATTTTCTGAGTACACGTTTTTCTCGATCTGACCTTGATTTTTATGAATCAGACTATTAGCCGCATCTACGATATTACGAGTCGAACGATAGTTCCGTTCCAACTTAAAAATACGACAACCTTTATACTGATTTCTAAAATGTAGAATATTATCAATATTAGCTCCTCGGAATGAATAAATACTCTGAGAATCATCACCTACTACACAAATATTGCCATTTGGGTGAGCCAATTTGTGAATCACTCGATAT
>JAFYOM010000256.1 GCA_017560165.1 Parabacteroides sp. | reverse complement strand
GCATTAGGAGCCTCTTGGAACCTTCATAACGAAGGCTTCTTGAAAGATTCTAACTGGATCGATATGTTGAAGTTACGTGCTAACTATGGTGTAAATGGTAACAACAATATTGACGATTATATGCAATATGGGGTATATAGCTCAGTTACTGCCAATGGTGCTACAGGTTGGTTGCCTTCATCTCCGGCAAATGATGATTTGTCTTGGGAAAAGAACTATGCATGGAACGTCGGTGTCGATTTTAACTTCTTGAAACGTTTTGCAGTCAATGTGGATGTATATTCTCGTAAGACTACCGATATGTTGTTGGATCGTCCGGTTTCTGCTACTTCCGGTTTTACCTCTTTGATGCGAAATGTAGGTTCATTGCGTAATACAGGGGTTGAATTCCAGTTTGATGCTACAATCTTGGATACTAAAGACATTCGTTGGAATGCGACTTTGAACTTGGCACACAATAAGAGTAAGATTTTGGATTTGGATGGTGATGAAGAAATCTATTATGCTGAAGATACATTCTTGAAACATATCGTAGGTGAATCTATGTTCTCTTTCTGGTTGCGTGAATATGGTGGTGTCAACCCTGCAACCGGTGAAGCAATGTGGGTAACAGAAGATGGAACATTGAGTAATCAGCTTTCAAAAGCACATTATATCAATGCTGGTAGTCCGGAACCGAAATTGACCGGTGGTTTGAGTACAGATGTAACTTGGAAAGGTTTGACATTCTCTATTCAGTTTGAAGGTAAATTCGGAAACAAAGTATTGATTGGTGAAAACTCTTACATGAAGAGTGATGGAGCTTACATGAATACAAACTTATCTGAAAGCATGACTAACTATTGGCAGAAACCGGGGGATACTAATTGTAACCCGAAACCGATGGCAAACAATGCTACTGGTTCAAACCGTAGTGCTTCAACACGTTTCTTGGAAGATGGTTCGTATGTACGTATCAAAGATATCACATTGGCTTACAACTTGCCGAAGAAATGGTTGAAACCGTTAGGTATGAACAACTTGAAGGTGTTTGCAAGTGGTTTGAATGTCTATACATTCCATGATGTGGACTTCTGGGATCCTGAACGTGGTATTGAAGGTATTGGTTATGGTATCTATCCGATGTGTAAATCCTTCATGTTTGGTTTGGATGTAAGTTTCTAATAATTGTAAAAGAATTGAAAGTATGAAAAAAATAGCAATATATAGTTTAGCCGTTTTGTCTTTGGGGTTGGCTTCTTGTAGTGACTTTTTGACTGAAGAGCCGCAAACCTCACAAAGTAATGAACTTACATTAGGAGATTATGACGGATTGAATAAAGCAACTTTGGGAGCTTATGCACCATTATATGCTTATAGTTGGTACGGTTCATCCTTTGTGTTGGGTGCTGATTTACGTGCTGGTAATGCACGTCGTGCTACATTGATGGGCTCCGGTCGTTATGTCATGGAATATAACTGGACCTATAATGAATCTGCTACATCCGGTTTATGGTCGTATGCTTATTATGTGATTTCTGCTGTTAACAATGTCATCAATAATTTGGAAGGTAAAGAATCAACAGAGGTAACAGCACAAGATTTGAATAACTTGAAAGCAGAATGTCTCTTCTTGCGTGCACTTTCTTACTTTGATTTGTTGCGTACTTATGCTCAACCTTATACTCATGCTCCTAATAGTTTAGGTGTTCCGGTAGTATTGGTATCAGAAGTAGGTTCTCCGGCTCGTCATACTGTGGCAGAAGGTTTTGATCAAGTGGTAAAAGATTTGATCGAGGCTGAATCAATCATGGAAGATGGTTATGAACGTGCAGGTGTGACTGATGTTTATGCTACTGTTCGTAAAGAGGTAATCCAAGCATTGCTTTCTCGTGTTTATCTGTATATGGGTGAATGGCAGAAGGCTGCAGATTATGCTACAAAGGTGATTAACTGTGGTAAATATACGATGTTTACAGCTGAAGAATTTGGTAACCCGGATACTTGGGGGGTAAATACTGCTACAGAAGGAAAAGAAGTGATCTTTGAAGTGTATGGGGCTGTCTCTGAAGAGTATAATCCATATTGGGAAGAAATCTCTGATATGGTAGATCCGGAAGGATATGCCGACGTGGCTGCTTCACAAGATTTGATTAGTTTATATGCAGCAGGTGATGTACGTGGTTTAATGTTTCAAGGTGCTGTAAATCCGGACAGTGGTGAACCTTATCCATATCAATGGACATTGAAATATCCGGGTAAGCAGACTTCACGTCCGACTACTAACAACATTCCGGTGATCCGTTTGTCTGAAATGTATTTGAACCGTGCAGAGGCAATTGTTCGTGGTGCTTCTATCTCAGGTGTGACTGCTGATGCTGATTTGAAGGTTATTACTTCTAATCGTGGTGCGGCAGATGTGACTGCAACTGTTAATTCTGTATTGTTGGAACGTCGTAAAGAGTTGGCTTTCGAAGGACACTATGTGTATGACTTGGCTCGTACAGGTAATCCGGTGAAACGTGTAGATTACGATGGTACAGAATCTGCACGTAACATTGACTTCCCAAGTTATAAGTGGGCATTGCCTATTCCGAAGTCTGAAGTCGAATGTAACCCGAACATGGTTCAGAACGAAGGCTATTAATAATAGATTAAACATTAAAGATTATGAAATTAAGAAATATATTCTATACACTGCTTGCAGGAGTCGGTTTATTGACCTCTTGTGATAATGGTTGCCCGACATTTGATGATAAAAATGCATGTGTGGGTTTCTCTAAGCTTTCTTACAGTATAGGAGAAGCAGAGGTAACATCTCTATTCCGGTTTATTTGGCTTCTGTTGCCGGTCTTTCCGGTACGGCTACCATAGAGGTTGATCCCTCTTCTACCGCTGTTATGGGTACTGACTTTACAGTTGGTTCATTGGAATTGTCATTCTCTGCATCACAACCGATTGTGAATATTGAAGTGAATGTAACAGACAATGACGTGTTCACTGGTGACAAGACTGTAATCTTTAATATTGTATCCTCTTCTGTTAATTTGGCAGAAGAATCTTCAGCTACATTGAAAATTACAGATGATGAACATCCGTTGAAGGCCTTGTTTAATACTTACGTGGGTACATCGACCTCTTATTGGGGTGATGTTTATGATATGGCTATCACAATTGAAAAGGATGATGAAGATAATTCCAAGGTTTGGATTTCTAACATGTGTGCTTACTTTGCTTCTTATGGTTTTGTGGCTCCGGATTACAACTATTTCTTTGGTATTGTAAATGAAGATATGACTGAGATTGCGATTCCGGTAGGTCAGGCAATGAATTATGATACTGTTAAATTGGAAGGATTCGATGGAGCGAACCCAGATGAAGCTGATCAAATAGAAGGTGGATCTATCATCATCAAAATCGTGGATGGTGGTGCAAGTCTTGAAATCCCGAATGCTTATGGAGTTTGTGCTACTGATGGTTGGTGGGAAATCTATATGGGTGGCATCAAGTTAGCGAAGAAATAATAGATTTATCCATACATGATCCGTTGTGAGTGGAAACACTCACAGCGGATTCTTTTTATTTATTTACAAACGTTTACCTGCCATGAAGAAAATCATTTTATCTTTTATTTGTAGTATAGGATTTATAGGAGTAATATCTGCTGCTCCCGTTTCTAAAAATAAGGTGGTTCGGGTTGCGGTTGAAACTTGTAACCTTGTCGCTTCCTCTGATTTCTCCGCTAAAAAATATCAAATAGAACCTATCTCTTATCAAGGTGAGGTTTGTTATTATCTTGTACAATTTCAACCGGAAGGTTGGGCATTAGTGTCTGCTGATGATCGAGTGGAGCCTATCATCGGATATTCTGACAAAGGTGTTTTTGATATGAAGCAGATGTCGGATGCTAATCGTTTGTGGTTAAATGAACGAGCTGAAAAGGTTAAAGCTGCTAAGAAAAGTTCATATCTGGATGTACATACAGGATGGAACGGTTCTCAGCTTCGAGCAAGTTCGTATGATAAGATTGCCCCATTGATTCAAGTTGAATGGAATCAAACCGGGAAGTATGCACAGTCTTGTCCGGTGAATATAGCCGGTAAGCGAGCTGCAGTCGGTTGTGTGGCAGTGGCCATTGCACAAGCCTTGACTATCCCACAGTTTCCGGTTCAACCTGTGGGCGAAATCGGATACAATGATGATGATATGGGATTGATTAAGGTCAATTTTAATCGTCAAGCCCCTTATGATTGGAAGTTAATCCTTTCCAGAGAGGATGATAGTAAAGAGTTATCCCGTTTCTTATATCATTGTGGAGTTATTGTCCAAATGGATTACAGTCCGAATGGTTCGGGCGCTTATCTGAAAGATGTACCTAAAGCTCTTAAAACATTTTTTTCTTTCTCTGATTCGGTGAAGTTTTATAACCGTTCTTCTTATTCAGGCGATTGGAAAGCGTTGATATTGAAAGAATTGAATGCAGGTCGTTCAGTTATTTATGCCGGAAATAATCCCGATGGAAATTATGGCCATTCGTTTAATCTGGATGGTTTTGACGGTTCTAATTCGTTTCATGTGAACTGGGGATGGGGTGGAATGAACAATGGATATTATTCGTTGGATAATTTGCATGATGGTAATTTTGGTTATCGTGTAAATCATCGAATAGTAGTAGGTTTAATACCGAAACATTCAACAACAGATATACAGAAAGTGGTAGAAGTTCCTATTAGTGTGAGTGCGGATGCTTCTTCAATTTGTGTGTCGGCAGAAGAAAAAGGTTTCTGTCATGTGTATGATTGGTCCGGACAGTTGGTCTTGACTCAAGTTGTTGGTGTTGGAAAGACATTGGTACCTTTTGAAAGGGAAGGAATCTTCCTTGTTTGTGTACAATGTGGTAGACAACAATATACATTTAAGATAAAGAAATAGGAGATAATGATTATGAAATATGTACGAAAGATCTTATTTATAATATGTTTGATTTGCGTATGTGTATGGAATGGTATAGCACAAAACTGGAATCCCACTACCAATTGGCCCTATCTGTTTAAAGATTTTCAACAAGCGGTAGTTTATTCAACAATCGGACAGACAGAAAAAACTATTGAAGCTAATATCCATTTGGAACATAGTACGTTGCATTATGTAAATAAAGAGATGGTTATGGCTGCTGATACAAAAGGTATTGTAAAAGTAGCGATGGATAATCGTACCTTTATTTTTATGAATGGAGAATTGGTGGAACTTATACATACAGAAGGAACGAATGCCTTGGTTAAGCGTGTATTGCTCGATGAAAAGAAATTTAACTCTGCTTCTACAGGGGCGTATGGTATGAAGATGGAAACATCTGCTTCTCGTGAAATGGCAACGATACAAAGAGGGGGAATTATTCTATCTCAAATGAAAACGGAACAGGAGGGTGGAAAGGTTTTCCCGATTAAGACTGATTATTTTTTGTTGTTGGAAGATGGAAAGAAAATCGTAAAGGCTACTAAACGAGATATAGAGAAGTCCTTGACAGAAAAAGGGAATATAGAATTTAAAGCCTTTATGAAACAACATAAAATTAAATGGAAAGAAGAATCGAGTTTGATAAAAGTGTTGCAGTTTTTTAATGAATAGAATATACATAATGTAGAGATGAAAAAAGGGAGGACATTGTTCTCCCTTTTTTTGTTATACTTAAACTATTAAAAAACGAATCTGTCATAATATTATGTTAATCTTTAATGAATGATATTATGGAAAAGATTGTTTATAAATTAGTATTTAATCGGAATAAGAGATTGAATGCAGATGGAAAGGCATTGGTACAGGTTGAAGCCTATTTGAATAGGCAAAAGGCATACTTTTCTACTAAAGTTTATTTGAAACCAAATCAATGGGATCAAGAGCGAAGAAGAGTTGTCAAACATCCTAATAAGGATGAATTGAATTGTTATATGGCTGATTTTGTTTCTGAATTGGAACGAAAAGAGTTGAATATGAGTCGTAAAGGATATCCGATCTCTTTAAAACTGTTGAAGAATCGGGAGAATAGTGATAACGATTCTTTTTTAATTTTCATGAGGAATGAGATTGCCAAATCGAACTTGAAAAGATCTACTTTAAGGAATCACTATTCTACTTTAATTTTATTGGAACAATTTAAGTCGAATCTGTTGTTTGAGGAGATTACGTATGATTTTCTTTGTGATTTTGATCTCTACCTGTCAAGGTTGGGGTATCATAGGAATACGATTTCCAAACACATGAAACATCTCAAACGTTATCTTAATTTAGCCATCAATAAGGAACTGTTCTCTTTGGATAAATATCCTTTCAGAAAATATCGATTAAAGAATGTGGAAACACAGAAAGGGCATTTAACGCCTGAAGAGTTGGAACGATTGGAATTGATTGCACCTGTTTTACAAAAAACTTCACGTAAAGTGATCGATATGTTTTTGTTCTGTTGCTATACCGGATTACGTTTTTCGGATGCGGTAATGGTCAAGTCAGCTGATTTTCAGTTGATTGATGAGGACTTATGGCTGATTTATACGGCTATAAAGACGGATGTGAATATTCGGCTTCCACTCCCTTTGTTGTTTTATGGAAAAGCGATTGCTATTTATGAACACTATCGGAATGCGGAGTTAGACACATTGTTTGGCATTTCTATTTTAGCCAATTCGTATGTGAATCGTTTGTTAAAGCGGATTGCTCGGTTAGCCGGAATTGAGAAAAGACTCTCTTTTCACATGGCGAGACATACCAATGCTACCTTATTATTATATAATGGTGCCCATATTACTACCGTTCAAAAATTATTGGGGCACAAGAGTGTAAAGACTACCGAGGTTTATAGTAACATTATGGATATGACATTGATTCGTGATTTAAAGAATATTCAGTACAAATTATAGCTGCAAAACTTTTGAAAAATAAATAGAAAATACGACTTTTGTCTATATGATGAATCAACCGTTAGCAGAAAGATTACGTCCGAAGACATTGGATGATTATATCGGGCAAAAGCATCTCGTTGGGAGACAGGCTGTCTTGCGAAAAATGATCGAGGCAGGGCGTGTACCCTCTTTTATCTTATGGGGACCTCCGGGTGTGGGTAAAACAACCTTGGCACAAATCGTTTCCAATAAGTTGGAAGCTCCCTTTTATACGTTGAGTGCCATTAGTTCCGGGGTAAAGGATGTACGGGAGGTGATAGAGAAGGCAAAGAGTAATCGCTTTTTTAATACGGTTTCTCCGATTTTGTTTATTGATGAAATACATCGTTTTAGCAAATCCCAACAGGATTCTTTGTTGAATGCTGTAGAGACCGGTGTGGTAACCTTGATTGGTGCAACGACAGAGAATCCCTCTTTTGAAGTGATTCGTCCGTTATTGTCCCGTTGCCAGGTATATGTGTTGAAACCATTGGAGAAAAGTGATTTATTATCTTTATTGAATAAAGCACTTACGGAAGATGTAGTTTTGAAAGAGAAAGCAATTCTGCTGAAAGAAACAGATGCCATGTTGCGCTATTCCGGTGGGGATGCTCGAAAGTTGTTGAATATATTGGAATTGGTTGTTGCTGCTGAAGAGGGGAATGAGACAATTGAGATAACGGATGAAAAGGTTGTCGAACGTTTACAGGAGAATCCGGCTGCGTATGATAAGGGTGGAGAGATGCATTATGATATTATATCGGCTTTTATCAAATCGATCCGAGGAAGTGATCCGGATGCCGCCATTTATTGGTTGGCTCGTATGGTCGCAGGAGGGGAAGATCCTGAATTTATTGCACGTCGTTTGGTCATTTCAGCTTCAGAAGATATCGGATTGGCAAATCCGAATGCTTTATTATTGGCAAATGCCTGTTTTGATGCGTTGAAGAAGATTGGTTGGCCGGAAGGACGAATTATTTTGGCCGAAACAACGGTCTATCTGGCTTGCAGTCCGAAGAGTAATTCTGCTTATAAAGCGATCAATGATGCTTTAGATTTTGTGAATCGAACGGGAAATCTGCCGGTACCTCTTCATTTACGTAATGCTCCAACTCAACTGATGTCTGAGTTAAATTATGGGAAAGATTATAAATATGCCCATGATTATGAGAACCATTTTGTCAAACAGGAGTTTTTTCCTAAAGAGGTTCTGAATGAGCGGTTTTGGAAGGGACAAGAGAATCCGGCAGAACAGAAATTGGTCGATCGGATGAGACAGTTGTGGGGAGGACGCTTTTGATTAAGAATGTAATGACAGAGATCTATCGAGATAACATTTCGTTAATAAAGTTGTATTAAACTTTTCATTTCTCAATTTAATTGCTACATTTGCCGCCTATCTTTTAAAAAAACAAAATTTGATTATATAAATTTAAACAGAGAATGGTATGAAGAAGCACAATTTTTATGCAGGTCCCTCTATTCTGAGTGAATACACAATTAAGAATACAGCTGCAGCTGTGGAAAACTTTGCAAATATGGGCTTATCCCTTCTTGAAGTTTCTCATAGAAGTAAAGAATTTGTTGCTGTAAATGATGAAGCACGTGCGTTAATCAAAGAATTACTAGATGTCCCTGCCGGGTATGAAGTAGTCTTTGTAGGAGGTGGAGCAAGCATGCAGTTCTGTATGGTTCCTTATAACTTATTAAATAAAAAAGCATCTTATCTAGATACAGGTACATGGTCTGCCAAGGCTGTTAAAGAGGCCAAATTATTTGGAGAAGTAGAGGTTGTTGCCTCTTCAAAAGATCAGAATTATTCTTACATCCCAAAAGATTATACAATTGCTGACGATGCAGAGTATTTCCATATTACAACTAATAACACAATTTATGGTACTCAGCTTCACGGTGATTTGGATGTAAAGCAGCGTTTGGTAGCGGATATGTCTTCTGATATTTTCTCTCGTCCAATCGATGTATCTAAATATGATATTATTTATGCAGGAGCACAGAAGAATTTGGCTCCGGCCGGTGTTACATTGGCTATTGTAAGAGTTGATGCTCTTGGACATGTAGATCGTCCGATTCCTACCATGTTGAATTATAAGACCCATATTGATAAGGATTCAATGTTCAATACTCCTCCTGTATTACCTATTTATTCTGCTTTGCAAACATTGAAATGGTATAAAGAACAGGGTGGTATCGCTGCAATGGAAAAGAAAGACAAAGAAAATGCAGCTATCTTGTATGATGAAGTGGATCGCAATAAGTTGTTCAGAGGAACAGCTGCAGTAGAAGACCGTTCAATTATGAACGTTTGTTTCGTTATGAGCGATGAATATAAAGAATTGGAAGACGAATTCAACAAGTTTGCAGCAGCTGCAGGTATGGCAGGTATTAAAGGACATCGCTCAGTGGGTGGTTTCCGTGCCTCTCTTTACAATGCAATGCCAAAGAGCAGTGTAGAAGCATTAGTAGCATGTATGAAAGAATTTGAAAGAAAACATTAAGTATGGCAAAGATATTAGTAGCAACAGATAAACCATTCGCAGCAATAGCTGTGAATGGTATTCGTGAAGTCGTAGAAGGTGCTGGTGATGAATTGATTTTGTTGGAAAAATACGGCGAGAAAGCGAAATTACTTGAAGCAGTAAAAGAGGTTGATGCCATTATTATCCGTAGTGATATTATTGATGCTGAAGTGTTGGAGGCTGCGAAAGAATTAAAGATTGTGGTTCGTGCCGGAGCCGGTTATGACAATGTTGATTTGGCTGCTGCCACTGCACATAATGTTTGTGTGATGAACACACCGGGACAGAATTCCAATGCTGTAGCTGAATTGGCTTTCGGTATGATGGTGATGGCTGCTCGTAATTTCTATAATGGAACTTCCGGAAAAGAATTGAAAGATAAGAAATTAGGTATTCATGCGTATGGTAATGTCGGTCGTAATGTCGCTCGTATTGCAAAAGGATTTGGCATGGAAATTTATGCTTTTGATGCTTTCTGTCCGGCTGAAGTGATTGAAGCTGATGGTGTAAAACCGGTTGCTTCTGTTGAAGAGTTATATGCAACTTGTGATGTGATTTCTTTGCATATTCCTGCTACAGCAGAAACAAAGAATTCAATCAATTATGAATTGGTTAATAAGATGCCGAAAGGTGGTTTGTTGGTAAATACTGCTCGTAAAGAGGTTATCAATGAGGCTGAATTGATCAAGTTAATGGAAGAACGTGCAGACTTGAAATATGTAACAGACATTATGCCAGTTGCAAATGAAGAATTTGCTACTAAGTTTGCCGGTCGTTATTTCTCTACCCCTAGGAAAGAGTATTTTAAGCCAATTGTTGGATAAAATATTTTATAAAATTGCTTTTAGTGGAACACGACTAATTGAATCGATAGTAGTCTTTCTAATTGAAT
>JAFYOM010000255.1 GCA_017560165.1 Parabacteroides sp. | reverse complement strand
ACCGACACCAATAATGATTCCTCCTTGTGCTTGTGCTAAATAGTTCTCTACAAATTCAAACGCTTTGGTTAGTTCTATTTCATGTCCTGGAAAATAGTCTAATAATTCTTCGCGTATTGTGTTCTGAAAACCAAAACCTTTGGCGATACCTAAAAGGACTGCTAATAAAGGAACGATTGCTAATAGGGTACTATAAGTGAGTGCAGAAGCTTTTGTTAAGAGATTCTCGTTTTGAAAACCTCTGATCGCAAGAATGATGGTTTTTATAATATTAATGTAAAGTTCTTTTAAACCACTTACTTCATTTTCGGTAATACGCCAAATGTCGTAAGTAATGAAATGAACAGTCTTTTTTAGCAAAGTATTCATTCGTTTTCCGATTGTTTTCATATCTATGTGTTTAAAAGAAAAAAGCAGTCTGCCTATAAGCCGGGTTCTGTACTTTTGCTTAAACAAAAGCGTCTGTCATTTATCTCGTCTTGCTGTTACCAGTAAGCTTTAGCGGTCTACCCCTCGGCATCGGACGAGCAATCCTACATGCGCCGATATACATGACCTTACAACCCATAAGACGTACAGCATTTTATATCACTATAAAATCTGGTGAGCTCTTACCTCACCTTTTCACCCTTACCGGATAAATCCGGCGGTTATTCTCTGTTACGTTACTCTACCCTCACGAACAGCTTCCCGTTAAGAAGTATGGTGCTCTATGTTGCCCGGACGTTCCTCCCATTTTACAAATGAGCGACAGACCAGCAGACTGCATGCGACAAAGATAGCTATTTTTAATAGACTGTGGGATGTTAATCCTTGAAAATTGCTTGAAGATAAGTGAAACCTGACGAATTTACATGTTTTATGAGTGAATGAACTGACAAATCTGCAGTATTTAGAATGTTAAAAATATACTTTGTATAGCATGGTACTGTTAATCGCGGTTAAGGCTTGATATTACGTCGTTAAAAGAGATAAAAAAATAGAGCCAAAAAGAATAATTGAATGTTTTTTGAGTTTTCTTTGTCGTAAGAAAAGTGTTAAATTTAAATGTTTGATTAAATAATAAGAGTATGAAAAAAATGTGGAAAAATGTACTTGGCATTACTTTAATAGTTGCAATTAGTGTCGGTGCAGCTGTAGGAGTAAGTTCTTATTTAATAAATAAGAATAAATCTGTTTATAGCTCTTTAGGATCAATACATTCTTTTGATCAGCCTATTCGATTAGCAGGGTATAATACAATCGCAGCTGAGAAAACGGACTTTACGGCAGCTGCAGAAAGTTCTGTTAATGGTGTTGTTCATATTAAAGCGACTACAAATGCAAAGGAATATTCGGGACGTGGAAATCAACAATATGTAGATCCATTTGAATATTTCTTTGGATTTGGAGGAAGAGGTGGTTTTCAGCGCCCTCAGCCGCAACCTCGTATAGGTGCTGGCTCTGGAGTTATTATTTCAACGGATGGTTATATTATTACGAATAACCATGTGATTGAAGGTGCAGATGAGTTAGAGGTAACATTGAATGACAACCGAAAATTTACTGCAAAATTGATAGGAACAGACCCTGATACTGATATTGCTTTAATAAAAGTGGATGCAAAAGATCTTCCAACTATTCCGTTTGGGGATTCTGAGAAATTAAAGGTCGGAGAATGGGTGTTAGCAGTAGGTAATCCTTTTAATTTGACTTCAACTGTGACTGCTGGTATTGTAAGTGCAAAAGGACGTGGTATCTCTATGGGAGGAGATCAAAAAAGTAAGATTGAATCTTTTATTCAGACAGATGCTGCCGTTAATCCGGGAAATAGTGGTGGTGCGTTAGTTAATACAAAAGGAGAATTGATAGGTATTAATACGGCTATCTATTCTGAAACAGGAAATTTTGCTGGTTATTCATTTGCTGTTCCTATTAGTATTGCGGGAAAAATTGCAAATGATTTAAAACAATATGGAACAGTACAACGTGCAGTAATGGGAGTTATGATGATGAGTGTAGGGGATATTGCAAATTGGTTGAGTACTCCTAATCTTTCTAGCAAGGATAAAGAAGAGTTGACTGAGTTAAAATCTAAGATTAAGGTATCTGAAGGAGCCTGCGTTTCTGGATTTGCTGAACGAAGTTCTGCAAAAGAGGCTGGAATTGAAAAAGGAGATGTGATCGTTGCTGTAAATGGAGTGAATGTGAAAAATGCTAATACATTACAAGAACAAATTAGTAAATATCGTCCAGGAGATAAGGTACAGATAACTGTGAATCGAAATGGTTCGTCAAAAACATTTACAGTAGAACTTCGAAATGCGCAAGGAAATACAGAGGTTGTTAAAGGTACTGTAGATAGTGCAGAGATATTAGGTGCAGCATTTAAAGCTTTGACAAATGAACAGAAACGTGAATTTGGTGTTAGTTATGGTGTTGAAGTGACAGGTTTGTTGAATGGAAAATTAAAAGATGCTGGAATTAAGAAGGGATTCGTTATTATGGTTGTAAATGATCAGAAGATATCATCTCCGGAGCAATTAGAAAAAATAGTAGATAAGATTTTGAAGGGAAATTCTGGTGACTCTTATGGTGAAGATCGTTATATCGTATTGAAAGGTTTCTATCCAAATGGAAAAACAAAGGTCTATGCGATTGATTTGTCAGAATAATAGTCAGATTGTTTTGTAATGTAGAAATATTGTTAAAGAATAATAATTGATTGGCTATAGTTTTAGTCAATCAATTGTTTTCAGTAAAAAAATATTTATTAACTTTGCAACTTGATATTCTCAATGTATAAAATTATTGGATGAGACAGTTAAAGATTACAAAGTCCATTACTAATCGCGAAAGTGCTTCTCTTGATAAATATCTTCAAGAAATAGGTCGTGAAGATTTAATCACTGTAGAAGAAGAGGTAGAATTGGCGCAAGCAATCAAAAGAGGAGACCGGAGAGCTTTAGAAAAATTGACGAGAGCTAATCTTCGTTTCGTTGTTTCTGTTGCTAAACAGTATCAAAACCAAGGGTTAAGTTTGCCTGACTTGATTAATGAAGGTAATTTGGGGTTGATTAAAGCGGCAGAGAAGTTTGATGAAACAAGAGGGTTTAAGTTTATTTCTTATGCTGTTTGGTGGATTCGTCAATCTATTTTGCAAGCTTTGGCTGAACAGTCTAGAATTGTTCGTCTTCCGTTAAATCAAGTTGGCTCGTTGAATAAAATCAGTAAAGCCTTCTCTAAATTTGAGCAGGAGAATGAACGTAGACCTTCACCTGAAGAACTTGCAGAAGAATTGGATATCCCAGTTGATAAGATTTCAGATACATTAAAAGTTTCTGGAAGACATATTTCAGTGGATGCTCCATTTGTAGAAGGTGAGGATAATAGTCTTTTGGATGTGCTTGTTAATGATGATGCCCCTATTGCTGACCGATCGTTAATGAACGAGTCATTAGCTAAAGAAATTGATCGAGCGCTTGCTACATTGACCGAAAGAGAATGTGAAATTATTAAAATGTTTTTCGGTATAGGCTGTCAGGAGATGACATTGGAAGAGATTGGTGATAAATTTGGTCTTACAAGAGAACGAGTTCGCCAGATCAAGGAAAAAGCAATTAGAAGATTAAGACAAGGAACGCGTAGCAAGCTTCTCAAATCGTATTTGGGATAATCTTTATTTTAGAGAATCCGAAAAAGCTCTTCTTTTTTAGGGAAGAGCTTTTTTTTATGGGTTGAATTTTGTTTTT
>JAFYOM010000254.1 GCA_017560165.1 Parabacteroides sp. | reverse complement strand
ACGCAAAAAGGAAAGAACTGATGATACCTACAACTACTGCTAATACCGGAACAGCAGTAGATAACATACCTAAACCTAAACCGGAAATAATAACGGTTGCAGGACCTGTAAGACCGGCTTCAGATACTTTTTTAGTCGGTTTAAATGATTGAGATGTGTAGTATTCGGTTGATTGACCGATGACGATACCGACTAATAACCCGATAACTACGGAGCAACCAATCCAGAACCAATTGTCCATACCTAATAGATATAAGATTCCAAATGTAGAAATAGCAATTAGTATGGAACTTAAGTTTGTACCAAGAGCTAATGCTTTTAATAATTGGCGAATATTGGCATTTTCTTCAGTGCGAACAGCAAAAATACCGATGATAGAAAGGATGATTCCGACTGCTGCAATCAACATTGGGGCAATAACCGCTTTGTATTGTAGTTCGATACTGCCTGTTGAAACGAATGCAGCAGCTCCTAATGCAGCTGTTGCTAAGATAGAACCGCAATAAGATTCGTATAAGTCTGCACCCATACCGGCTACGTCACCTACGTTATCTCCAACATTATCAGCAATAGTTGCTGGGTTTCGTGGGTCATCTTCCGGAATACCGGCTTCAACCTTTCCAACTAAGTCTGCACCTACGTCTGCTGCTTTTGTGTAAATACCACCTCCAACACGAGCAAATAATGCTTGTGTAGAAGCACCCATTCCGAATGTCAACATTGTAGTTGTAATGATGGTTAATTTATGAGTGGCATCCATTGCATCGGCTGGAATACATGCATTTAATAATACGTACCAGAAAGAGATATCCAAAAGTCCTAAACCAACAACAACCAAACCCATTACGGCTCCGCTTCGGAAGGCTACTTGTAGACCGCTGTTGAGTGAGTTACGAGCTGCATTGGCTGTACGAGCAGAGGCATAAGTTGCCGTTTTCATACCTAAGAAACCTGCAAGTCCGGAGAAGAAACCGCCGGTAAGAAATGCAATGGGAACCCATTCGTTCTGTACACCGAATCCGTATGCCATGATGGAGAATAAAATAACCAAAGCAACGAATACTGTAATAACCACTTTGTATTGTTGTTTAAGATAAGACATGGCGCCTTTGCGCACATGGTTGGCAATTTTAGCCATAAGCTCAGTCCCTTCGCTTTCTTTCATCATCTGCTTAAAGAAGAACCAAGCAAATACCAGGGCCAAGATAGAAGCCGCCGGTATAATCCAAAAGATAGGTGTAATCATAATAATTAAGATTTAAATAAATATAAATGAATTGCTTCTTTATTTTCTGTTATAGAGGCTTTTAACCTCCCCGTAAAAGTAGTGAAAATATGTAGTTCTAGAAAGTTTTTTTATAATAATAATGTTTCATTCAACAAAAAACAGCATATTTGCCGCGTAATAAATAATATTAGTAGATAAATAGTGATGGAACAAATGGAAAAAATGGTCATTTATCAAGTTTTCCCTCGTTGGTTTGGAAATTTGAATACATCCTTAATAAAAAATGGAACCAAAGCAGAGAATGGTGTTGGTAAGTTCTCTGATTTTACACCGTTGGCTTTAGCTAAGATTAAAGAATTAGGTATTACACATGTTTGGTATACCGGTGTCATTGAGCATGCAACAAAGACCGATTATACAACCTATCAGATACGTAGAGATCATGCTGGAGTAGTAAAGGGTAATGCCGGTTCTCCCTATGCAATAAAAGATTACTATGATATAGATCCTGATTTGGCGGATAATGTCTATGAACGTATGGAAGAGTTTGAGGCATTGGTTAAAAGAACACATGAGGCAGGGTTGAAGGTTATTATTGATTTTGTCCCTAATCATGTTGCACGTGAATATCATTCAGATGCTAAGGAATCTTATATCGATGACTTGGGACAGAAAGATGATATAACAAAGGCTTTCGATCCGAATAATAATTTCTATTATATACCGGGTAGCACGTTGTCTTTGCCTTTTGGATCACAGCAGGAAGATTTTGATTACGGTGAATTCCCGGCTAAAGTGACCGGTAATGACTGCTTTGGCGCATATCCAAGTCAAAATGATTGGTATGAGACGGTAAAACTTAATTATGGGGTGGATTACCTAAATGGAAGGAGTAAACATTTTGACCCGATTCCGAATACCTGGACAAAGATGTTGGATATTCTGAATTTCTGGGCAAGTAAAGGTGTGGATGGTTTCCGTTGTGATATGGCAGAAATGGTGCCGGTAGAGTTTTGGGGATGGGTTATTCCGAAAGTTAAACAGATGCACAATGTTTGTTTTATTGCTGAGGTCTACAATCCGTTTGAATATCGTAATTATATATGGAATGGTCATTTTGATTACTTGTATGATAAAGTTGGATTGTATGATACTGTACGTGCGGTGATGTGTAATCAGACTTCGGCAAGTCATATTTCCGGTTGTTGGCAGTCGTTGGATGGCATTCAGCAAAATATGTTGAATTTTCTTGAAAATCATGATGAACAACGAGTAGCTTCGCAGTTTTTCGCCGGTGATGCACGACCGGGTGTTCCGGGGATGATTGTTTCTGCGTTGATGAATACCAATCCGGTGATGATTTATAGTGGACAGGAGTTAGGTGAACCGGGTATGGATGAAGAGGGTTTTAGCGGCTGTGATGGACGTACGACTATCTTTGATTACTGGAGTTTAGAAAGTTTGCGTAACTGGAATAACAACGGAACGTTTGATGGTAGTAAATTGACTGCTGAGCAGCTTCAACTAAGAGAAAACTATCGTAAGATTTTAAATATTGCTAAATCTGAACCTGTTGTCGTAAATGGAGAGTTCTATGATTTGATGTATGCCAATCAAAATAATCCCTATTTGAATTCACATCGTCAATTTGCATTTATGCGTAAGTATCGCAATGAGATTTTGTTGGTTGTTGTGAATTTTGATAAGGCAGAACAAACGGTTCGTGTCAGAGTTCCGGAAGAGGTTTTCCAAGCTTTAGGTTTTGAAGAAAACAAAGCAGCTACATTGACAGATTTGATGACGGGCGAACAAACGATCAGTACCTTGACGGTTGCATGGCCTTATCAAGTGACGATTCCTGCTTATTCTGGTCGTATTTTGAAATTTACCTACTGATAGAAAGAATTATGAGTTATAAAAGATGGGTTATGGAGGTAAACCTACGTGGTGACGCTGAAATAATTCATAATTATAACTCATAATTCATAACTCTTTTGTATTTTTGCACTCATAACAATCATTTACTTAAGATAAATATTTCAGAATAATGAGTGCACAAACTCCTTTCTTGGTATTCTCGGGTACAAACTCCCGTTATCTTGCAGAGAAAATTTGCAAAAGTCTTAATTGTCCGTTAGGACAGATGAATATTCAACATTTTGCAGATGGAGAATTCTCTGTGTCTTATGAAGAAACAATTCGCGGTCGCGATGTATTCTTGGTACAATCTACATTCCCTAACTCAGATAATTTGATGGAGCTTCTTCTTATGGTAGATGCTGCAAAACGTGCTTCTGCGCATTCTATCATTGCTGTTATCCCTTATTTCGGTTGGGCTCGTCAAGATAGAAAGGATAAACCTCGTGTTTCTATCGGTGCTAAGTTGATTGCTGATATGTTGAGCACAGCAGGTGTAAACCGTGTGATTACAATGGACTTGCATGCTGATCAGATTCAAGGATTCTTTGATATTCCAGTGGATCACTTGTATGCATCAACTGTATTCTTGGAACATATCAAATCTACTTTCCCATTGGAAAACTTGTGTATTGCAACTCCGGACGTGGGCGGTACAAAACGTGCAAGTTCATATTCAAAATATTTAGGTGTTCCAATGGTGATTTGTCATAAGTCTCGTTTGCGTGCAAATGAAGTAGCAGAAATGCGAATCATTGGTGAAGTTGAAGGTTTGGATGTTTTGTTGGTTGACGACATGGTGGACACTGCAGGTACAATTACAAAAGCGGCTAACTTGATGTTGGAAAATGGTGCTAGATCTGTACGTGCGATTGCCAGCCACGCTGTGATGTCTGATCCGGCTTCTTCTCGTGTAGACCAGTCTGCTTTGACAGAAATCATCTTTACTGATTCTATCCCTTATGCTAAGAAATGCGAAAAGGTAAAAGTGCTTTCTATTGCAGATATGTTTGCTGAAGCAATTCGTCGTGTATGTAGCGATGAATCAATCAGTACCTTGTATGCAATTTGATAAAAGATAAGAAATAAAATAAAAAGGTCGTCATTTTGAATGGCGACCTTTTTTTTGTGAATAAGGATGATTGTTTTTTTTCTTTTCCAAGTAGGTAAAGGCTTATATCAATGAAAATAAAATTACCCGGCGACTAATCGGGAATTAGGTCCGATGTAATTCAAATTAAGTCCGATGTAATTTTAACCCTCCTATTTACTATTCAAAATAGATCAAATCTGATTACCTGTTATTTATTTTCATCGATGATCATGCCACTTCCGAGGCAGAGGTGATGGTCTTTGTCATAGACAACACCATATTGACCGGGAGCAATTCCTTGAATCTTGTGGTCAGATTCGATGCGATAGAGGTCACCAATGCGGCGAATACGTCCCGGAGTAAATTCCGGTGTGTGACGAATTTTGAAGGTGATTTCTTTTTCATCTGTAAATTCACCCCAAGGATCTTCGGTAATAAAGTCGAATCCTTGCATATTGATGATCTTTCCATATTGTGTTTCCGGATCATATCCATTGGAAACATAAATGATGTTTCGACGAATATCTTTCTTGATAACAAACCAAGGTCCACCACTCAGTCCTAGTCCTTTTCGTTGACCAATGGTATGAAACCAATAACCGTTATGTTTTCCTAAAACTTTACCGGTTTCTAATTCAACGATTTTTCCTGTACGTTTACCTAAGTAACGTTCAATAAAATCATTATAATTGATTTTACCTAAAAAACAGATACCTTGGCTGTCTTTCCGTTTGGCGCTAGGTAATTTCTGTTGTTCAGCAATCGCACGGACTTCGCTTTTCATCAAGTGACCGATAGGGAACATCAGTTTTTGGATTTGTAAACGAGTAATCTGTCCGAGGAAATCGGTTTGATCTTTAATTGGGTCTTTCGCAGTGGAAAGCCAAACTTTACCGTCAATTTCTGTAGTCGTAGCATAATGACCGGTCGCAATCTTATCAAAGTCTTTTCCCCATTTTTCTTCAAAGCAACCGAATTTGATGTATTTATTGCACATCATATCCGGATTCGGAGTAAGTCCACGTTTGACTGAATTAATGGTGTAACTTACGACACGATCCCAATATTCGTCATGCAAAGAGACAATCTCAAATCGACATCCATATTTCTTGGCAATATAGGTTGTGATTTCAATGTCTTCCTCTGCCGGACAGTCGATATAGCCATCTTTATCTTCCATGCCGATACGGATATAGAAGATGGTCGGATCATATCCGGCCTCTTTTAACTGATGGACAACTACGGAGCTGTCAACCCCTCCCGAAACTAATGCTGCAATTTCCATATTTTTTATTTACTGGATGAACGCAACAAAGGTACTGCAAATTTTTTAATTAAAATAAGAGGGAGGCATTGGAGGCTTATACTTAATTATTCCTACTTTTGTATGTTTAGTTAATTTAAAGAAAAAAGTTATGAAAATTCGTCATTTTATTTTTACTGTGGCAGTTTTATTTGCTTCCGCTCAAGTATATGCGCAAGAGAAACAGGTACAGAATCAATGGTTTGGTAAGAAGGTTGCTTATTTAGGTGATTCTATAACTGATGAAAGACATGTTGGTACGACTAAAAATTATTGGGAGTTCTTGTATGAATTATTAGGAATTGAACCTTTAGTATATGGCATAAATGGACATCACTGGAACGAAGTTTTGGGGCAAGCTGAAAAATTGAAAGCTGAAAGAGGAGATGATGTGGATGCGATTTTTATTTTTGCCGGTACAAACGATTATAATGAAGGAGCTCCTTTAGGAGAATGGTATACGGTAAAATATGATTCAGTGGAGGTGTCAGGACCGGTAAAGGTGGTGCGTAGAAGAAGATATTTTCAGATGGAAGAGGCTACATTCCGTGGACGAATCAATAAGGTTATGTCTTATCTGAAGACTAATTATCCGACAAAACAAGTCATACTTTTGACGCCAATTCATCGTGCGTATGCTAAATTTGGACAGAAGAATATTCAACCAGAGGAATCTTTTCCGAATAAAATCGGTCTTTATATAGATGATTATGTAGAGGTAATCAAAGAGGCTGCAAATGTCTGGGCTGTTCCTGTGATTGACTTGAATAGTATTAGTGGACTATTTCCTACATACGATTCTCATACTCGTTATTTTGCCAACGGTGAGAAAGATCGTTTGCATCCTAATGCAGAAGGACACTATCGTATGGCAAAAGCCTTAATGTACCAATTGTTGGCTTTCCCTTCTGATTTTGAGTATAAATAAATGTATTTGCAAGAGAGTGCTATAAATCGTATTTTTGTGACGTTAATTAAATGTATAGTTATATGAAAAAAATAATGTTATCGCTTATGACAGCAATGGCTATGACAGCATGTACGGGAGAGGATGCCAAACAGACAACCTCGGATGATTTTAACTATGTGGTAGATCAGTTCGCTGATTTACAAATCTTACGTTATCAGGTTCCCGGTTTTGAATCTCTATCTTTGAAACAAAAACAATTAATATATCATTTGTCGGAAGCGGCATTGATGGGACGTGATATTT
>JAFYOM010000253.1 GCA_017560165.1 Parabacteroides sp. | reverse complement strand
TGTGCACGTGCTTCTGCTTTCTTGTTCCATTCTTTACCATCAGAGATTTGCAATGTCTGTTCTAACCATCCCAATACTTTTTCATATTGATATAGGTTGGAGTTTAGTTCAACCGGGATGAAATCCATGATACGACCATCAAAGCGAGGGGTAAAGTCCATACCGGATTCAGCTTCAGCCAAACGGTTTCCACCCATAAGTATTTTAACTTCGACTGATGCTTCTTTTTCCAATCTGAAACGTCCTTGAAGTACTCTGTCGTAAAAACTGATCAATCTGGTTGAATCGGAATGGTGACTGAAGCGTTGTAAACCTGGAATAGCGGTTGAGTGATCTTCAATCGCGTTACCATTTGTATTGGTCCAGAATTCATATTCTTTTTGTACAGCTTGATAAGCACGAGTCAACCATTCTTTATCCTTTTTAGGAGATTTTTCATAGAAGCTCTTTACCATCATAGCAAAAAATGGGGTCATGCTTCGATCTTCTCCCCAACGGTTGGCATTCGGAATGAAACCTAACTTTTCGATCTCGTAAATGAAGCAGTCGAGGTTGTTTTGAGCCTGTTCCCAATATTCCTGAATCATCAATCCTTCGTTGATGAAGTAAACATCCCAGTAATAAAGTGTTCCCGGGTTTAACGCATAAGAATAAGGTTTAGGCATGGTTGGAACAGTGTCAACGAAGTTTAACCAATTGTTGTAGATGTATTGTTCAATCTCTGTCCATTTTTCCGGATGTACCGCTTTCAGTTCTGGTACTTTCGGTGTTTGTGAGCAGGAAACAAATAAAAGTAGCAATAGAACCACTTTTCCAAATCGAGTGAATGTCTTGATTTTGTTCATAATGTGTTGTTTTATAGTATTTGAATGCAAAGATAGAATATATGTGAGAGATAAACAATTTAGTTCTATTGGATGGCTATGGAAAATAAACCATTATCTTTGCCTTTTCTGTATGAATAATGATTGATATGTTATGATACCTATACATTTTGCACCTTTACAAGGATATACGGATGATGTTTATCGCCGTCTTCATCATCAGTTGATTGGAGGGGTGGATTGTTATTATACCCCCTTTATACGTATAGAGGGAGGTGGTGTACGCAGTAAAGATATGCGTGATATCGAACCGACTTATAACGAAGGGGTTCCCGTTGTTCCTCAAATCATCCTGAAGTCGTTGAAAGAGTTTGACTATTTGGTCAATGTAGTTGAAGAGAAGGGGTATAAAGAGATTGATTTGAATATGGGTTGCCCGTTTCCTATGCAGGCCAAACATGGAAGAGGATCCGGTCTGTTGGCACATTTGGATGTGGTTGAAGAGGTAGTTAAAGCGATTCAGGCCAAACAACATCTCTCTTTCTCGGTGAAGATGCGTTTGGGATGGGAGGATAAAGAGGAATGGCGACCGGTTTTGGATTTGTTGAACGGTGTACCGTTGAAACAGATTACACTTCATCCACGTGTAGGGAAACAACAATACAAAGGAGAGGTGGATATGGATGCCTTTCAATCCTTTTATGAACTATGTAAACATCCGCTTTTGTATAATGGTGATATTATGACAGTCGAAGCAATTCGACAGATGGAGGCTAAATATGCTCGATTAGCCGGTGTGATGATTGGTAGGGGATTGTTGGCGCGTCCTTCATTGGCAGCAGAATATAAAGAGGGAAGAGAACGTTCATGGCAGGAGAGACGTACGCAACTGATGGAGATGCACGAACGGCTGAAAGCCTATTTTGAAGGAATTGTCAACAGTGAAGCGCAGCTACATAGTAAATTGAGGCTTTTTTGGGAATATATGGAGAGCGAGATAGAGCGTAAAGCGTATAAGAAAATCATGAAGAGCGGTAACCTGAAAAATTACTTAGCAGCTGTTCAAGATTTACCTCGGAGGTAAAGAAAAATAGATTATGTCTCTCTAAAGAGATAGAGGGCGACAAAGGGCGATTGGCATACCGATAGTGAAAATATATTTGTACTGTTTTCGAAAACAGAGTTAAACAATTTATTCATTATCAAATTTTAGAAAAGTATGTCAGTAAAGTATCGTTTAGTAAAAAGAAAGAATTTAGGAGCAGATAAAGCTAGCACACCTGAAAAAGTATATGCACAGGCCGTTTATGGTGATTTGGTTACTTTTGAAGAGTTGTTGGGAGATATTACAGAGTCTGGGATTCCGACCAACCAGGTGAAAGGGGTGACAGACCGTATGGTTCATCAGATTAAGAAACATTTGGCAGCCGGTCGTCGAGTTCAGTTTGGTGAGTTAGGTAATTTCCGTTACGGTGTCGGTTCGATAGGTGTTCTAAATGAGGAGGATTTTGATTCTTCTCTAATTCGTGTTCCGAAGGTGATTTTCGTACCGGGTAATGCTCTGCGAGAGGCGAAAAAAGATGTCAAGTTCGAGAAATATATTCCGAAAGGTGTAACATCCGGAGTAAAAGAGGAGGAAACGGATAAACCGGAAGAATTATAACATCCGTTTCCAAAGGGTACTTCATGATGAAGTGCCCTTTTTTTATTTAAAAAGGTGATGTTTTTCTTATTAGGTT
>JAFYOM010000252.1 GCA_017560165.1 Parabacteroides sp. | reverse complement strand
GTAGAGGAGGTTTCTAGTATATGTAAGAAGTATCAGCCTACAAAAGGAATTTATTCGACTGTATCTAATGTTGATGAGGAGTTGATTGGTTATTTGAAAAGAACTCTACGTCATTTTGTGTTTTTGGACGAGACGGTGGAGTTACCGATAACGGTTCAATATAAAACTCCTAAAACGCTAGGGAAAGATCGATTAGCTGCAGTTGTGGGGGCTTATTCTTTACAGCCGGAAAGAGATTTGTTGGTCATTGATGCTGGGACAGCTATTACATATGAGGTTGTAGAGGCTTCTGGAGTTTATTTGGGAGGAAATATATCCCCTGGAATGACGACTCGGTTTAAGGCTTTGAATCATTTTACAAAGAAATTACCTTTGGTCTGTGAAAAAGATGAAGTTTTGATGGTTGGAGATGATACGATCTCTGCGATTCAAGCAGGTGTTGTAAATGGAATTGTTTATGAAATGGATGGGTATATTGAGGCTCTTCGTCTAAAATATCCTAACCTTTTTGTTTTTTTAACAGGAGGCCATTCGTTTTATTTTGAAAGCCGATTAAAAAACTCCATCTTTGCAGATATTAATTTAGTGTTGACAGGATTAAACATAATCTTAGAGTATAATGTTGAAGATTAATAGATTTTTGGTAGTAAGCGTTCTAACGTTCATGTTGTTGCCTTTGATGGCTCAAAATAATACAAACTCGCCTTATACACGTTTTGGGTATGGGGATTTGGCTAATCGTTCATTTGGAGCTGGTCGTGCTATGGGAGGTGTTGGTTATGGGTTACGTTCACCCAAACAAATTAATCCTATGAACCCAGCTTCATATAGTGGAATGGATTCTTTGACGTTTCTCTTTGATTTTGGAGTAGCAGGACAGTTGTATTGGTTTAATGATGGAGTGAATCGTCAACATGATTTAAATGGAAATGTAGAGTATATTGCTATGCAATTCCCTGTTTGTCGTCGGATTGCTTTAAGTTTAGGATTGTTACCTTATTCTCATGTTTCTTATGAATTTGGTTCTTTACGTGAGGAAAATGGAGTTTCTTTTACAGAAACTTATAGTGGTTCTGGTGATTTAAGCGAAGTGTATGGAGGCGTTTCCGTTGAACTTTGGCCAAAACGTTTGGCTGTAGGTGCTAATTTTGGATTTTTGTTTGGAAATATATCACATGGTCAAGCTGTGATAATGAATGCCAATGAGGGAGTTGATGCATTTAATACTATTCGTAATCAAGAATTAAGAGTACGTGATTTGAAAATGGATTTTGGTTTACAATATACACAACCGATTAGTAAGACTGAAAGTGTAACTTTAGGTTTAGTATATTCTCCGAAGAAGAGTTTGCATGCTGATTCTTATCAATATACGCAAGCTTATACCTCTTCCGGATCTGATTCTGAAACAATTCAATCTGATACCATTAAGGGAAAAGATTTTGATTTACCGAATACTTATGGAGTAGGGTTGTCATATATGAAACAAAATAAATTGACATTAGCCGCTGATTTTACTTATGAAGATTGGGGAAAAATGCTTTATTTTGGAGAAAAAGGACATTTTAATAATCGATATAGAATTGCATTAGGTGGAGAATATATTCCGAACTATATGCGTAAATTCTATTTTAACCGAATTAGTTATCGTGTAGGTGCACATTATGGAAATTCTTATTTGCGAATGAATCAAACAGAGGCAAATCCGGAAGGTAATAGTTATGATGAATTCGGTGTGAGTGTCGGTTTGGGATTGCCATTGATTGATAACCGTTCGTTGGTTAATGTCTCTTTTGAATATGTAAAGAAGAAACCTGATGTTAAAGTTAATATGATAGAGGAGGACTATTTCCGTTTTACGGTGAATTATACATTTAATGAGTTGTGGTTCTTCAAACGAAAAGTGGATTAATAATTAGTTAAATTTAATATAAATAGATATGAAGGTAAAAGTATTAATGTTAGCTCTTGGATGTTCTATGATGTCATTGGGAGCTTATGCACAGACTGGTGTACAATCTGGTACTAAATTCGGTTCAGGTGAAGATAGTATTCGTTGTATTACCAACATCAGCTTATTTGTTCCGTATGCTAAGGCTGGTAATTTTAAAGATGCTTATGAATTCTGGCATCAGGCTTATACTGAATGTCCGGCAGCTCATAAAGACATCTATTTGTATGGTGTAAGAATTATGGACTGGAAGATCAATACAGAAGCTGATCCTACAAAAAAGGCAGCTCTTATTGATGAATTGATGGGTATCTATGATACTCGTGTGAAGTATTTCGGAAATGATAAGAAATATGGAAAAGATTGGATTGTGTCTCGTAAGGCTGCTGATTATATCCGTATGATGGGTGATAAGGCTGATCCTAAAGTTTATTATGGTTGGTTAGGTGAAGTAGTTAATGAATTTGGTGAAAAAACAGAAGCAATGGCTCTTTCATTGTATATGATGGCTTCTCATCGTCAATTATTAGCTGATCCTAATTTCAAATCAACTTATTTGGAAGATTATTTGAAATGTTCTAAATATATTTCTGTTCAGTTAGCTGCTGCTCAAGCTGCTGGTAATGTAAAAGAAGAAAAGAACTTGACTCAATATAAGTCTGCAATTGATGGAGGTTTCGCAGGAAGTGGTGCTGCAGATTGTGAAACTTTGCAAAATATGTATGCTGATAAAGTAGAAGCTGCTAAAGGAAATTTGGATGCTTTGAAAGAAATCGTATCTATGTTAAGAAAGGTTCGTTGTCAAGAAATAGATGCATTCTATAATGCTGCTGCATATGCTTATGAATTGGAACCAAGTGCGGATGCTGCAATTGGTATTGCAAAACAGGCAGTAAAAGCAAAAGACTACGATAAGGCTATTAAATATTTTGAAGAAGCTGCTAACATGGAAACAGATGCGGTATCAAAAGCAGAAGACTATTATTTGATTGCTGTATTGTTGAATGAACAAGGTCAAAAGTCTAAAGCAAGAGATTATTGTCGTAAAGCTGTTGAAACAAACCCGGATTATGGTCATCCTTATATGTTAATTGGAAGTATGTATGCACAAACAGCACGTACTATTTATCCATCAGATCCGGTGTTGATGAAAACAGTTTATTATGCTGCAATTCTTCAATTTGAGAAAGCAAGACAAGTTGACCAGAATGTTGCTGAAGAAGCTGGTCAGATGATTGCAGGTTATCGTGCTCATCTTCAGTCTACAGAAGAAGTGTTTATGCACCCTGAATTGGAAAAAGGTAAAACTTTCAGAGTTGGCGGTTGGATTGGTGAGACTGTAACTATCCGTTAATTATGGTTTTAGAACGTTTTCTTTGTAAAACGCATAGACTACAAGGCATAACAACTATCATTATGGTAGTTGTTATGCTTCTTTTATGTAATACCTCTTGTCAGAGAGAAAAGAAAGAGGTTGTAGATGTTTCTTTTGATCCAGAAACTACTTATACGTTAAGGACGACAGAAGTTTCAACTTTAATCTCTGATTCTGGAATTACGCGTTATCGATTGAATGCTAAAGAATGGTTGGTTTATGGGAAGGCCAAAGAACCCTATTGGTATTTTCCTGAAGGAATTTATGTGGAAAAGTTTGATACATTGTTTCAATCTGAAGCAAGTATTCAGGCTGATACAGCTTATAACTATGAAAAGAAAAGTTTGTGGAAATTAATAGGGAATGTTAAAATAGAGAGTTTGGAAGGAACTCGTTTTGAAACATCTTTGCTCTATTGGGATCAGAAAGAGGAAAAAATATATTCTGATAAATACATTCGAATAGAAGAAGATGATAAAATTATTACAGGAATTGGCTTTGAATCTAATCAAGATATGAGCCAATATAAGATTTTTGATTCACAGGGGGTTTTCCCTATGAGTGAGTCTGCTAATGATACTATTTCAAAGGCTGTGTCTGTAGACTCTATTACAGACCAAAAAGAACAACTTGTGTCAGATAGTGAATCTGAAGTGATACAAGATTCGATTAAGAAAAAAGAACGAAAATTAGTACCGAGAACTTTAAAACCATTAGAAAAAAAGAGATTAGATGAGTGATTTTATCTATATATTGATTTCTTTAGCCTTTTCTGCATTTTTTTCAGGAATGGAGATCGCTTTTATTTCTTCTAATAAACTACGTTTTGAATTAGATAAAAGTGATAAGAGCTTAACTAGTTGGATTTTAGATAAATTTTATCAGAA
Source organism: Parabacteroides sp. (assembly GCA_017560165.1). GTDB lineage: Bacteria > Bacteroidota > Bacteroidia > Bacteroidales > Tannerellaceae > Parabacteroides. The sequence continues at coordinate 3,890 of JAFYOM010000252.1, read as the reverse complement.
TCCAAATCAGTTTATTTCTACAATGTTGGTAGGAAATAACATCGCATTAGTTATTTATGGTCTATTAATGGCTAAAATATTGGAACCATTTATTGCCAATGTGGTAGATAGTAAAGTGATGATTGTATTTATTCAATCGGTTATTTCTACTATTTTAATTTTATTTACCGGTGAATTTATTCCTAAAACAATTTTTAAACTGAATCCCAATTTTTCATTAGCGCTTTTTTCTTTACCTCTATATCTTGTATATATAGTATTGTATCCGATTTCAAAATTTGCCTCTTTGTTGTCGTTTTTAATTCTTAGGACAGCGGGGGTAAAGAATGTTTCTGACTCGACACAAAAGGCTTTAGGAAAGGTTGATTTGGACTATTTTATTCAACAAAGTATAGAAGAGGCTCCTCAAGATTCAGATATAGATACGGAAGTAAAAATCTTTCAAAATGCATTGGAGTTTTCAAGTGTGCGTTTGCGAGATTGTATTGTTCCTCGAACAGAGGTAGTCGCTTGTGAGAAAACGATTACAATTGAAGAACTACGTTCTCGATTTATAGAGACAGGTCTCTCTAAAATACTTGTTTATAATGAAAATATTGATGATATAATAGGGTATATCCATTCATCGGAAATGTTTAAAAATCCGGAAGATTGGACACAAAACATTCGTGAAATATCTATTGTCCCAGAAACGATGGCTGCTAATAAATTGATGAAACTTTTGTTGCAAGATAAGAAAAGTCTGGCTGTTGTAGTGGATGAATTTGGAGGTACATCTGGAATTGTCGCATTAGAAGATTTGGTGGAAGAGATTTTTGGAGAAATTGAAGATGAGCATGATATTAAGTCTTATGTTGCTCGCCAAGTTAGTGAAGATGAATATCTACTTTCTGGACGTATGGAGATTGATAGCTTAAATGAAAAGTTTGGTTTGGAGCTACCAGAATCAGATGATTATGTAACAATTGCCGGATATATATTACATGCCTATCAAAATTTCCCCAAATTAAATGAAACGGTTGTGGTAGATAAATATTCCTTTAAAATAATACGTATGACTTCTACTAAAATCGAATTGGTACGTATGAAAGTTATGAGTTGATTAAAAAAAGAGGATAAAAAGATAGTTTAATTCCTTTTTTTTGTATCTTCGTGCCCTTAAAATGTAAAATATAAATTTAAAAATAGAAAAGATAAATGGCTACGCTGGAAAAAATCAGAAGTAAAGCGGGATTGTTGGTACTCGTTGTAGGGGTGGCATTGTTCGCTTTCATTATTGGAGACTTTTTGAATTCCGGTTCTACTTATTTCAGACAATCACAGGAAACTATTGCTGAAATAGACGGAGAAGTTATTAAGATTCAGGATTATCAGAATCGAGTAGATGAAATGACTGAAATGTACAAAATGCAGACAGGCTCTGCTTCATTACCAGAGGAATACATGGCGCAGATTCGTCAGACTGTATTTGATGGTTTAGTACAAGATATTGTATTGAATGAAGCTACATCTGAATTAGGTATGACTGTAAGTCCGGAAGAGTTGTTTGATATGGTTCAAGGAGAAAATATTTCTCCGATGATTCAACAGATGCAGATGTTTGTAAATCCTCAAACTGGAGCTTTTGATAAAACTGCTTTATTGAACTTCTTAAAAATGATTGATGATGAAAATATTGCAAGTTACCCGGTTGATCAACAAGCGCAATTATTGCAAGCTCGTCAGTATTGGATGTTTTGGGAAAAGAGCATTAAACGTCAGCGTTTAGAACAGAAATATACAACTTTATTGAGTAAAGCTGTATCAGCTAATAAATTAGATGCAAAAGATGCATTTGATGGAACAGTTGCAAGTGCTGATATTATGTATGTAATGCAGCCTTATTCTTCAATTCCTGATTCTACAATTCAAGTAAATAAAAGTGAAATAGAAAAATTGTATAATCAACGTAAGGAGTTGTTCAAGCAAGAAGAAAGCAAGATTATTAAATATATTGCAGTAGATATTCGTCCAAGTCAAGAAGATTATGATAAAGCAAGTTCTGAAATTGAAGCGTTGAAGAGTGAGTTTGTTGCTTCTGAAAATGTAGCAGATTTAGTTGCTGAAAATTCAGAAGTTCCTTATATGGATGCTTTCTTCTCTGAAAATGCATTGGATTCAGAAATGAAACAGTTTGTGAAAACTGCAAAAGTTGGTGATGTTTACGGTCCAGCATTTGAAAATGATAAATACAGAATGTTTAAGCTTATAGATAAAACAGTTGCTCCTGACTCTGTAAAAGTTAGTCATATCATGTTGGCAAATACAGGTGATGATGCTGCTGTTCAAGCTAAAGCTGATAGCTTGTTGAATGTCTTGAAAAAAGGTGGTGATTTTGTTGCGTTGGCAAAAGAATTTTCTATTGATCAAGCTGCTGAAACAGGTGGTGAGTTAGGTTGGTTTACAGAAGCTACTGCTTTAAGAGGTGTAAATGAAGACTTTAAGAAAGCTGTATTCTCTACAGATGTAAATAAATATGCAATTGTTAAGTCTTTATATGGAACACATATTATTAAGGTTACAGATAAAACATCTAAGGTTGATAAATATAAAGTAGCTGATATTGATATGACTGTATCTCCAAGTTCAAAGACTTATGGTAATATCTACAATGAATTGAATCAGTTTATTTCAAAGAATCAAGATATTTCTAAATTGGAAGAAGCTGCAAAAGAGGCAGGTTACAATGTTCTAGCTAATGTTCCTGTTTCTGCTATGGATCAGACTATTGGATCAATTAAAAATTCTCGTCCGGTAGTTCGTTGGGCTTTCCAAAATGAGAAAGGGGATATCTCTGAAATCTTTGAATGTGATGATAAGTTTGTAATTGCAGCAGTTCAAGGAGCTTCTCCAAAAGGTTATCGTTCACTTGATGCTGTAAGCCCGATGTTGAAAGCTGAATTAATTGCTCAGAAGAAAGGAGAAAAGATTTCTCAAGATTTGGCTGCAAAGAACTTAAATACTTTAGATGCTTATGCACAAGCAATTAATGCATCAATTGATTCTGTTAAATTTGTGAGCTTCTCTACTCGTCGTATTACAGGTATTGGAGTTGAGCCGAAATTGAATGCAATGGTTTCATTGGCACAAAAGGATCAGTTGAGTGCTCCTGTTGCAGGTAGCAATGGTGTTTATGTATTTAAAGTTTACGAACAGAACCAAGATGCTAGAACTTACGACGAAGCAGCAGAAATTAATGCATTAGATGCGGCAAATGCTTATCGTTTTGGTTTCCAAGCTATCCAATCTTTGGTTAATAAAGCTGAAGTTACAGACAACCGTATTCGCTTTTATTAATTTTGTTTGATAAGTATTATCGAACTATCATAGAAACCATCAATCATATTTGATTGATGGTTTTTTTTTATCTTTGCCATTGAAATTTATATCTAACGAATATGAGTGAGAAGAGACGTTTATTAGGAATGACACTGGAAGAACTAAAGGGTGTAGCGAAAGAGGTTGGTCTTCCGGGGTATGCTGCCAAGCAAATGGCTGATTGGCTATATAAAAAGAAGATTACCACTATAGCTGAGATGACTAATATCGCAATTGCAAAGCGAACTTTGTTAGAAGAAAATTTTGAGATAGGAGCGGCTTTACCTTCTGATTTTATCAAATCGGTAGATGGAACGATTAAATATTTGTTTCCAGCCGGTCCGGGAAATTATGTGGAATCAGTTTATATTCCAACTGAGGATAGAGCTACATTATGTGTCTCCTCACAAGTAGGATGTAAAATGAACTGTCTTTTTTGTATGACAGGTAAACAAGGGTTTACTAAAAATCTGACAGCAAATGAAATATTGAATCAGATACAATCTATTCCGGAAACAGATCTTTTGACTAAT
>JAFYOM010000251.1 GCA_017560165.1 Parabacteroides sp. | reverse complement strand
TACACCCTTTGGGAATCCGGTTGTTCCAGATGTATATTGCATATTTACGACATCGTGGCAGGTTACTAATTTTTTAGCTTCTGTAAGTGTTTCATCTTCAATGTTCTCTCCCAAAAGTAGTAACTCTGGAGTATTATACATCCCTCTGTATTTTTCTTGCCCGATGTAAACTACGTTTTTTAAGACCGGGAAACGTTCACTTTTAAGGAAGCCGCGTTGTGATTCCTTTAATTCAGGAAGCATGGTGTAGACCATGTCGATATAACTTCCGTCAAAGACTCCATCGGTGATACATAGTGTATGGATATCAGCATCTTTTACCAAAAATTCCAATTCGTTTTGTTTGTAATTGGTGTTAACAGTAACAGCTACAGCGCCGATTTTAGCTGCTGCATACAAGAATGTTAACCAGTCTGGTACGTTTGTTGCCCAAATACCAACATGTGTTCCATGCTTGATGCCGATGGCAAGCATACCTTTTGCCATGCGATCTACGCGTTCATTGAATTCTTTCCATGTGAAACGTAAATCACGGTCAGAGTATACTAAATATTCTTTATCAGGTGTTGTCTCTGCCCAATGTTCCATCCATTGGCCGAGTGTTTTATTCTGTAATTCCATAGAGTAAATTAATAAGGAGTATAGATAACACCTAAGATTTTCGCTGTATTGTTTGTGGCAGCATGAACATGGTGAGCTACAATTGAATCATAATAAATACTGTCACCTTCTTCAAGGATGTAACTGTTTTTACCATAATTAATTTCAACAATACCTTCCATTACATAGATAAATTCTTCTCCTTCATGAGAAGATAGATTAAATTGAGCTCCCTCTTCAGTAGGTGCTACATTGATTAGGAAGGGTTCCATGTGACGGCCGGATTTATCTTGTGACAAGGAATGGTATTCCATGTGCTTCCGAGCTTGGCTATCGTTGTTACTAAAACCAATACCTTTATTTGTTTCGCTGTTATCTTTCTTACGACTGACTACTGGGCCTAATTCTGACTGATCATCCAAGAATGTACCCAAGCGTACACCTAATACGCGAGCAATCTTAATAAGTGGGGCCAAAGATGGAAAATCTATGTTACCTTCAATACGTTCGATTTGTTCAACACTTAAACCAGATCTTTCAGCTATCTCTTCGATAGAAAGTTGTTTAGATTCACGGAGACTTTTAATTTTGGCTCCGATAATTTTATTGGATCCCATGTGTAAAATATATAGTTTGTTTGTTTAAATTCTATTATTTTGTAAAAGAATGGCGCAAAAATACATTAATTTTTCATTTAAAACTTGTTTTATGAAAGAAAAAAAGGATAATCTCTGTAGAGATTATCCTTTTTCTTATGACTTCTGATAAAGAAGTTGTTTTTTACTTTCTGATACCAAGTTCTTTGATGATAGCACGATATCTCTCAATATCAGTTTTGATAAGGTAATCCAATAAACGACGACGTTTACCTACCAACATTTTCAATGCTCTTTCAGAACTGTGGTCTTTGTGATTAACCTTCAAGTGTTCTGTTAAGTGTGAAATACGTACTGTAAATAATGCAATCTGGCTTTCTGCAGAACCTGTGTCTGTAGCTGATTTGCCATACTTTTCAAAAAGTTCTTTTTTCTTTGCTGAATCTAAAAACATGATTCTTGTTACTTTAATAAATTAATACTATGTTATCTAAGCGGCGACAAAGGTAGTGAATCCTTTTTGATTGACAAATCTTTTTGTGTGTCTTTTTTATTTTGAATCTTTATTCTCATAACATATTGCAAATTTATTGTAATTTTGCAACCAATAAATTCGTTTACAATGCAAAAGATTAGAAACATTGCGATTATCGCGCACGTAGACCACGGCAAAACTACGCTTGTGGATAAAATGTTATTAGCTGGTAAACTTTTCCGTGAAGGACAAGCAGAACCGGATCAGTTTCTGGACAACAACGATTTGGAACGTGAGCGAGGTATTACGATTTTGGCCAAGAATGTCTCTATCAATTATAAAGGTTATAAAATCAACATTATTGATACTCCGGGACACGCTGACTTTGGAGGTGAAGTTGAACGTGTATTGAATATGGCTGATGGTTGCCTTTTGTTGGTTGATGCTTTTGAGGGACCAATGCCACAAACTCGTTTCGTATTACAGAAAGCTATTCAGTTAGGTTTAAAACCAATTGTCGTAATCAATAAGGTGGATAAACCAAATTGTCGTCCGGAAGAGGTACAGGAAATGGTGTTTGATTTGATGTTTAATCTAGATGCTACGGAAGAACAGTTGGATTTTCCAACGATTTATGGTTCGGCTAAGCAAGGTTGGATGTCAGAGGATTGGAAAGCTCCTAAAGAAGATATTACTGCATTGTTGGATGCAATTATTACATATATTCCAGAACCGGAAGTTTTGGAAGGCTCTTCTCAATTGTTAATAACTTCATTGGATTATTCAAAATATGTAGGACGTATCGCTGTGGGACGTGTTCACCGAGGTGAGTTACGCGAAGGACAGGATATCATGTTATGTAAGCGTGATGGTTCGATGGTGAAGTCTAAAATCAAGGAGATTGATGTTTTTGAAGGATTAGGTCGTACGAAAGTCGATGCTGTTCAATCAGGAGATATTTGTGCGATAATAGGTGTGGATGGTTTTGAAATTGGTGAGACAATTGCTGATATCAATACACCGGAAGCTTTACCTACGATTGCTATTGATGAGCCGACTATGTCTATGCTTTTTACTATCAATAACTCACCTTTCTTTGGTAAAGATGGTAAGTTTGTAACTTCTCGTCATATATTTGATCGTTTGACAAAAGAATTAGATAAGAATTTGGCTTTACGTGTTGTTCCTACTGACTCTGCTGATTCTTGGTTGGTTTATGGACGTGGCGTACTTCACTTGTCTGTTTTGATTGAAACGATGCGTCGTGAAGGATATGAATTACAGGTGGGACAACCGCAGGTTATCATCAAAGAAATTGATGGTGAGAAGTGTGAACCGGTTGAACAACTAACTGTAAATTTACCGGAAGAATGTGCTAGCCGTATCATTGATATGGTAACCAAACGTAAAGGAGAGATGACAATGATGGAAAGTAAGAATGACCGTATGCATCTTGAATTTAACATTCCTTCTCGTGGTATTATAGGATTGAATAATGCTGTATTGACTGCATCTGCCGGTGAAGCAATTATGGCTCATCGCTTTTTAGAATATCAACCATGGAAAGGTGATATTGAACGTCGTACAAATGGTTCAATCATTGCAATGGAAACAGGTACAGCTTATGCATATGCTTTAAATAATTTACAATCTCGTGGACGTTTCTTTATTGCGCCAGGGGATGAGGTATATGCCGGTCAAGTTGTAGGTGAACATACAAAAGATAATGATTTGGTAGTGAATGTGACTAAATCTAAGAAGTTGACCAATATGCGTGCGTCTGGTTCTGATGAAAAAGTATCGTTAGCTCCTCCTGTTATTTTTAGTTTGGAAGATGCTTTGGAATATATAAAAGGTGATGAATATGTAGAAATCACACCGCATTGTATGCGTATGCGTAAAATTATCTTGGATGAAATAGAACGTAAGAGACAAGGTAGACAATAAAGATTATTTATTATTATAGGAAACGGTGAGTCTAAAAGTCTGATTGAAGCTTTTAGATTCACCGTTTTCTTTAAATATAATTCCAGTTATTTGTTATTTAGAAATAACCATGTGTTTCGACATCACCATATTTTAAACCTAACTCCAATCGTTTTACTATAAAGCCTTTTTCATCGGTTGTGGTAAATTCAATTTGATTGTCTTTATGTTTAAGAATCTTTTCCGGCAAAATAAAAGCATACACTCTTTCTTCGTCCTTTAATCCTCGATCTTGATCGTATATTTTAGCATAATCGGGCATCTCTTTTTCTATTTTATGTCCATTGATAGATAAATTGAATGATGCTGGACGATTGGTACGGATGAATATGAAAGATTCTTTTGGATAGTTATTTTCAACAACATCTCCAACGTAAATATTAGCCATAGCCTGTTTGCCTTTATTTACTTGTAAAGGAAGTGGAGTATTTTGTTTGATTTTATATTCGATTGTTCCATCTGATAATGCATAAATCTTATTTCTACCTTTTAAGGTCTCTAAAGAACCTAATTCTCGTAAAAGTGTTGGTGAGATCATGCGACAGACTTGTCCTCCTTCTTCTAATTGAAGTTGAAAATTATTTCGGGACAATTCTCCAAAATAGTAATTGAACAGATGAATACCGTCTGCTCCTTGAGATAGAATATGCGAACACATACCTCTAAACATTCCGTGCGACCAAGGTACACGTGGGTTACGATAACCCCCGTCATCAACCGTACTATAGAATGGAATGTTTAAGTCTTCTCCTAATTCTTCTTTGAATTGTGCAACAGCCATTGCAGGATCACCTGTCCAATGAATACCGGTTGTAATAAAATCTAATAATCCTAGACGTAGCCATTCGCGAACATCAAAGCCTTTCATTAAACATTGATCAACAGTTGGAGGTACGCGTGCCGATAGCAGAATTTTACGACCCTGTTTTGCTGATATTTCGTCTACTTTCTTACGTACATCCTTTACGAATTGAGTCATTAAAGGTGCGTTTGCTTTACCTTCTTCTGAATTAAAATAAACAATGAAACGCATGAAATCTAAATCATATCCATCGATTAGATCTGCATAATTCTCTAATTGTTCATAAATAATAGCTAGTTTGTAATCGCGAACCTCTTTTACTGCAAAATTGAAAGCTCCATAAGAATGCCAACCTTGTACAGTGTCTTTTAGCCAATATTCTGGATGTTCAATCCAAAATTGAGAATAGGATGCTTGGCAGTTCTCTGTTGTATCATTAAAGTGTAAGTCATTTAAACGATAAGTAATGAATGCCTCTAATCCTTTTTCCTTGGCTCTTTTTAAAGATTGAGCAATTAGATCTGTTCCCTCTTTTTCTAATTTTAAATGGTTTTGATAATAATAATTATGAATAGTGTTGTATTGAGCTGTATCTGAATCACGTAGTTTCATGCCTTCAAAATCTTCTCCTAAAATTCGTCCATATTTAGAACGCATATAGAAAAGATTACTACCGGTACAAATCATATAGGTTGTTACCTGTGAGTTTGCGACCATGTCCACACTTGAATCTACATCTGCT
>JAFYOM010000026.1 GCA_017560165.1 Parabacteroides sp. | reverse complement strand
TATTTATTATTTTAATTCTCTAATACGGATATTACGGAACTTAAGTGGAGAACCATGACCTAAGAAACCAATATGTCCCTTCTTATTAAATAATCCAGGATGTTCTTTCTTATCCGGTGTTCCATTTTTTGTTGCTTCACGAATATTACCTTCTGTAATCACAATGCCATTCACGGTTACACGAATATAATCTCCTTTTGCATAGATTTCTTCTTCGTTCCATTCACCTACCGGTTTGAATACATCATGATGATCTTCTTTTGCAGCAATAATTCCATATACAGAACCATGGTGCTGGAACTTCGTGATATTCTTATAAATCGGATGTTCACAATCCAAAATCTGAATTTCCATACCTACATAAGCAGCATCTCCTTCCATCGGAGTACGGATACCCACACCATTGTTAGCACCCGGGGTCAACTGGAACTCGAAACGGAATACAAAGTCAGCATATTCATCTTTGGTATATAAGTTACCACCAAAGCTCTTAGTCGGGTCCATAGAAATCACACCGTCTTGGATGGTATAGTCAACGGTATTACCAGTCCATTCATGCATGTTTGTTCCATCGAATAAAATCTTATAACCCTCTTTCTTTTCTTGTTCTGAAAGCTGGAATGGTTCTGCACGTTCCAATTCCTTAACGTAAAGGTTACGATAATACACCTTGCTTCCATGAGCCTGCAATTCGATCTGTTCGATTGGGAAGATTGGAGATTTACGATCCCAATAGTTTTCCATAATAACATCATCGACAACCTTTTCACCATTCAACAAAACAGTTACACGGTCACCAACCATCTTAATATAGAAACTATTCCATTCGCCCAATTTGTTATCAGCTACCTTTGTCGGAGTACTCTTATTTTCCTTATTATTATATAAGCCTCCAGAACCAACTTGAGCACCCACATCTACACGTGATGTATCCCAAATTTGTACTTGAGGAGTACCACGTAAATAGATACCAGCATCTGCTTCCGGACCTGCCGGGTCAAGCATCCAGTCTACATACATCTCGAAATCGCCATATTGCTTTTCTGTACATAGATTATTAAAGCCAGAACCAACATAAACCAACATGCCATTCTCAACAATCCAGTCTTGACGCATTTTTTCATCAGCTTTTTGTTGTTCTTTTTCTAACTGAGCCGGTTTCATCTTTGCACGTTCAATCGGATTCTTCACCAAGCCTTTCCAGCCGGTCAAATCCTTACCGTTGAACATAGAAACAAAACCTTCACAATCCGGCATTTCACCTAAATACTTCGCAATACTTTCACGATGATATACAGCATCCGGATGAGCTTCTGGTTGTTTGTAAACTTCAACCACCTTTTCCAATAATGTACGAATATTCTTACCTGTAAAATTATTACTGATAGTCACATTCATTACAACATTTGCAGCAGCTTGACGAACAACTTTGTCATTCAAGAATTCACCGGCATACATAACCGCCAAGAAAGTTCCGGTCTTTTCAATCTGCTTCATGATAGCCACACGTTGATCGTCAGCTTTCGCAATTTCCATCGCTTTTCTCAAACGAATCAAACGATTTTCCCCAGTCAAAGCCGGGTTAGAAACTAGTTGCACATATCGGTCTAAAGCACTCTTGCCAGCTTCAGTAGCAGTACCTTTTTCCTTACTGATTGCGAACAATATATCTGCTGATTCGATACCATCCCAAGCTAACAAAGCGTTGAATGCAGCCTCTTTTGCTGCACCTGCACCTTCATTATATCCCTTTTCAATGATATCCAAAGCCTTTGCTTCACCTGTTGAAGCCAATACTTTATAATACAAATGTTTCTTATCACCCGCTTGATACATTCTACGAGTAATTGTTTCCACTTGCTTAGCAGACGGCATAGAAGAAAGAGTAGAGATCACTGCATCTTGTAAATCAGCTACAAATTCAGCAGAAGTCGTTTCCAAACGACCACACATATTTGTTAAGTCATTTTCTCCTACCACATCTTTTAATGCCAGATATGCCGCTTTTTTCACACTTGCAGAACCTTTATCTGCCTGATCCAAAACCGTATTAATCTTAGAAGTTGCTTTACGTCTCGCCAATAATTCCAATGCAGCCACTTTACCTTCATCTGTTGCATTTGCAATTGACTTTGCCACATCATTTACAATATCACCAGGAAAAGCGAACAATGCATCTTGAGCCAATAAAACAATCTGTTTATCAGAATCTGTCAATAAATTTGCAATCGTCGGGATATATGATTTATCTCCGATTTTCAGCATAGTCCATACTGTTGCCTCTTTTACTGCATATTCTTTATTGTTCAATTGCTGTGTCAACAACAGACTAAAAGGAAGATCAAAACGAATTTCTAAATCACGAACCAAATCATGCTTTTTCGGACATTTTGCTTCACGACCAAACCAATTGATAAGATCAACCTTTACATCAGCTTTACTCTTAGCAAGAAGCTTACCCAATTCTACATACATGGTCTGATCAGAGTAATTTGAAGCAAAAGCCAATGCTGCATTTCTATATTTCTTGCAAGGATCTTTTAACGCCTTAATCAAAAGTTTGGTTGGTTCTTCGCTTAATCCTAATTGAATCTGTAAAGCAGCTTCACGAGAATGGTTCTGATTCGCTTTTGTTGCTTTCTTCATTAAATCATTTGCAGCCTTCTCTGCCACTGCTGCGGTAGATGGATTTGCAGCCAAACGTTTTATCAAAGCGATATATGCTTCGTTTGCACTTGTTCTTTCCATCTGATAATTAGCTGTTGCAGCTGCGGTTGCTAAATCTTTCAATGATGCTTCTGTACCCACTTGGCTTAATGCATACAATATCACTCTTTGCATATCCGGATCTGATGCACCCAACATAGAACGAAGTACATCTTCTGCACCTTTCACTTCAGCCTCTGCAATCGCCATGATTACATTCTTCTGCGTTTCAGGAGTACCCATACGCTGTTTTAATGCAGCGATTAAAGCTTTACCGGAAGTTTCACTTCCAATTGCAGATAACACACTGGCAGCCGGAGCACTCAATTCCTTATCATGCAAATAACCTGCCATTTTTTCCACACATTCATCCTTTCCTATCATCTGTAACTGACGAAGGATAAATGCTTTTGTTTCACGTTCTGAAGTCATATCCAATGCTTTCATATAAGCCTTAGATATCGCCAAACGTTCACTTTCTAATCCCTTAGCCATTACAAAGTGAGACAAACCGCTTAATGCATAATCCACGCTGGCATTACTACCTTTACCCGGAGCATTAATCATTTTCACTAATTCCAAAACGGCGCCTTCACCACTTTCGCTAAGTTCTTTTAATACCTTATTATATCTTTCCTGTTCTGCTGCAGGCATCTGTGCCAACACGTCAGCAGCAATAGTACTTGCCGTACGATTTGCCGGAGCCTGAGCAAATGTCATCTGACCGCACAATAACAAAGCGGCAATTGATATATATACTCTTTTCATATATTATTCTACATTATATATTTAAACTCCATTAAATATTCCACGGTGCACGTGACGGTTGATCTAACAATCGATTTGCAGCCTCGTCATCTATAAACTCCAACTTCACCGGATCAAAATGTAAAGTACGATTCAAGCGCAAAGCAACTGCACCCATATTAACAATCGTAGCTGAACGGAATCCGTTCTGTTCATTTAATGCAAACGGTTGACGTGTCTTCACACTTTCAATAAAATCTGTCACCTGTGGTTCCGGATCCGGGAAGTCTGCTAATTTCTTTTCCCAATCAGGTATATCACAAACGAAGTTCTTATATACATTACCCTTCGGACCTGCGATATAAGGAGTATTAGGATCACCATAATCTTCACCCCAAAGAACAATCTGACATCCATCATCATATGTATAGGTAATCGAATTCCATACCCCTACAGCATCCGGATGTTGTTGTGGAGCATTCACCTCTACTTTAACCGGGCTTGTATGATCTTTACCTAATATATATTGTACAGGGTCGATATAGTGCTGTCCCATATCACCTAAACCACCACCATCATAATCCCAATAACCACGGAATGTACTATGTACACGATGTGCATTATATGGTTTATAAGGTGCCGGGCCTAACCACATATCGTAGTCTAATTCTTTTGGTATAGGTTGTGGTTCCAAATATTCTTTTCCAACCCAGAAGAATTTCCAATTAAATCCTGTATGTTTACTAATAGTAACCTTCAACGGCCAACCTAACAAACCACTTTGAACCAATTTTTTCAATGGTTTAACAGGAGTGCCTAATCCATAGAACTGATCTTTAAAACGGAACCAAGTATTCAATCGGAACATGCTACCATGCTGTTTAACAGCTTCCATAACACGTTTACCTTCACCGATAGTACGTGTCATTGGTTTTTCACACCAGATATCCTTTCCTGCTTTAGCTGCTTCAACCGACATGATTCCATGCCAATGAGGAGGTGTTGCAATATGAACAATATCCACATTCGGATCCAAGATTAAATCACGGAAATCATGATAAGCTGCAATTTTTTCTTTTACTAAATTTTGTCCTAATTCCAAGTGTT
>JAFYOM010000250.1 GCA_017560165.1 Parabacteroides sp. | reverse complement strand
TTTTTTATTATGATCAATCCGATATGTTTTTTATTTAAATAAATTGGATGACTAGTAAACCTAAACCGACAGATACGATGGTGGCAATCAAGCCGGGCATCATAAAGGAGTGGTTGAGGATGTATTTACCGATGTGAGTTGTTCCGGTACGGTCGAAGTTGATGGCTGCTACAACAGTTGGATAATTAGGGATGAAGAAGTAACCATTAACAGCAGGGAAGAGTGCAATCAACATATATGGAGAAATGCCTAAAGCAATACCTAAAGGTAAAAGAGCACGGATGGTTGCAGCTTGGCTGAATAGAAGGATGGACATTACGAATAATGCTAAACCAAACAACCATGGCATTTGAGTTACAATGTCTTCAATAGATCCTTTTAATTCGGCCATATTGCCGGCAATAAAAGTATCTCCCATCCAAGCTATACCGAAAATAGCAATGACAGCCTGCATGCCGGCAGAAAAGATGGAACCTTTTGCTGCTTTACTACCATTTGTTTTAGTTAATAGCAGAATAAGGGCAGCAGCAGAGAGCATCAAAATTTCAATGATATGAGACATACCCATTTGTACGATCGTTCCATCCTGTTGTTTAAATTCCGGACGAATAGATTCAATAGAACCGAATAAGACGATTCCGACAGTTGCTGTAATAAAAATAATGATGGATAATAGAGCATTTTTATGATTCTCAGCCTTTTTTCCTACGGTTTTATTATTGAATAGTTCACCTTTTGCCAAACGACGTTGATAGTTAGGATCATCTTCCAATTCAACTCCTACCCGTAAAGAATAGAAAGCGCCAGCCAATACTCCAATCAAAGTACAAGGAATGGAAATCAACAAAATGTCCATCAAAGAAATGTTATATCCTGCCAACATTCCCAATAGAGCTACGGTTGCTGCTGATATAGGGCTAGCCGTGATTGCTTGTTGAGAGGCTATAACGGCAATACCTAACGGGCGTTCTGGGCGTATTTTTGTTTCGGTTGCTACTTCGGAAATGACCGGTAAAACAGAGTAAGCAACGTGTCCTGTTCCTGCTATGAATGTGAAAAAGTAGGTGACGAGTGGACTTAGAATGGTTATTTTAGAGGGATTTTTACGAAGAAGTTTTTCTGCCCATTCAACCATTAAATTAAGTCCTCCTGCTGCTTCCATACAACTAGCACCGGCAATCACAGCCATAATCATTAACATTACATCAATAGGGGGAGCAGTAGGCTGTAATCCAAAAATAAATGTTAGGATGGCTAATCCAAAACCACCTAATATACCTAATCCGATACCTCCAATACGGGCACCAATAATAATTGCTAATAAAACGAAAACTAATTGTAATAACATGTGTATAAAAAAGATTTAAGTTTAAACCGAACAAATGTAAGGATTTAATTGGGAAGTTGGATTATTTTAAAAAGAGTTTTCTCTAAAATCGCCAATCGTGTTTCGGTTCGTGTTGTTTCAATGTTTAATAAATGATATTCAATAGAAAAAAAGTTTTGGATTGAATAGGTTATTTAGAAAGTCATAGATGCATAAAATCCAAAATGTCGATCTCCGGCAATAGGACAGATTGAGAGCTTATGTTTGCTTGCAAATGGACGAGTAAAAATGTATGCACTACCAACACCGATAGCCGCACCGGCTGCAACATCCCACCAATCATGTTTTTTCCCATAGGTACGACTCCATCCAACATAAGATGCTATGACATAAGCGGGAATTCCCCATTTCCAACCGTAACGTCGTTGGATAAAGGCTGCTCCTGCAAAAGAAACAGATGTGTGCATGGAGGGAAAGGAATGGTTGTCGCTAAAGTCTGGACGTTCTTTTTTTATTAAATATTTAAGAGCAAAAGTTGTTCCAATAGTTGTTACTCCTGTTAAAGTTCCTTGTTTTAATCCTTCCCAGTCTTGTAAAATTAATACAGTTGTAAGGCTTGCTAGAGGTGTAATCGCTGCTAATACATCACCGGAAGTACGTACAGCTTTACGACTTCCGGTGACTTCAATTTCTTGTGCTACTCCTAATGGATGAAAAGAAAATAGAAATAATATTAGGAGTCCAATATATTTCATTTATTTACTTTTTTCAAGAATTAATCGGCTGATTCGAGCTTGTATTTGAATAAGTGTATTCAAATCTAAATCTTCAAATTCGATGTTTGATAATTTAATTTTCTCTTTTTTAGAAGAACAAGTTGATACAGATTGTTCCATTTCTTTCATTAAATCATCAATTGCTTCTTTTATCTTTTCAGCTCGTTTATTGAAATTAACAGTTCTTGCCATTATCAATGTATTTAAAAGTTTATACTTAATGTTAATTGTTTGATCACAAAGATAAATAAAGTCTTTAATAAATCTGTTTTTTAGCTTAAAATATATGGTATTATTTTGGGAATAAAAATTATTAATCCAATAATAACAGCTACGATTGCCATAATTAATACTGCTCCAGCAGCTAAATCTTTTGTCTGCTTAATTGATTCGTTATATTCTGGTGAAACTAAATCAGATATGCTCTCTATTGCTGAATTAATAGCTTCTGCTGAAAAAACAATACCTATAATAATAATGATGGAAATCCACTCAGTCGCTGATAAATTAAATATAAAACCAGAAATAATTACGCAAATTGTAATAAAACAATGAATCCAAGCATTGTGCTCATTTTGTATGAGTAAGCGGATACCATTGAATGCATAACGAAAACTATTTAATCGTTTACGAAGTGTAAACCCTCTATTTTTCATCTTTTTTATGATTGATAAATAACTAGACAAATATAATAAAAAAGCAGGTAAAGGGAAACCTTACCTGCTTCATTTAAAATCGTATTGAATTAAAGCCATTCGTTCATAAACTGATTCATTTCTTCTGCATGATCCTCTAAACTTTGTAACAACTTAAACTGTGCTTTAGTTCGGATTAAGTTATGTTTAGGACTATGTATTTTATAATAGGTATCACCATTGATATAATCCGTTAAGAAACGAACTGTTTGCATATAAGTTAATAGGCGGCCACCATAAGGAAGCAGTTTAATTTCTGTTGGAGTTAAAAATGATTTTGCTTTTTCCATGTAACCACGTGTATAGGCCTTGAATATCTCCATATTCACGTTTACATTGTCTAAGTTTTCATCATCTTCAGCTCCTGTATTTGCTCCTGTACGAATGAAGTCTCCTATGTCAGAAAGTACGAAACCTGGCATGACAGTGTCTAAGTCGATTACGCATAGAACTTTGTCGCTTTCAGCGTCAAACATCATATTGTTTACCTTGGTGTCACAATGGTTGGTACGTTTCTTTAAAGATCCTTCACGATACAAACGCTCTTGAATACACATTGCTTCTGCACGTTTTTCTATCTCTTCAATTAAATCCTTAACCTCTTCTAAACGACCGGCAGCGTTGGCTTCAATGGCATCATGGAATTGTTGCAAGCGGAATTCCATGTTGTGGAAGTTTGGAATGGTTTCACCCAAAGTGCCTTCTGGGATATCAGCAAGCATAGATTGGAAATCTCCAAAGGCTTTACCTGCTTCATATGAAAGTTCAGGAGTAACTTCTTCGTAGCTTTTACTATTTGGAATGAATAAACAAACACGCCAATAACTATCTCCATCAAAATAATACAACTTGTTGTCTTTAGTTGGTAAAAATGTCAAAACTTTACGATCAATGTCGTTTTCTCCTTTTTCTTCTAATTTTTTGCGGATATGTGATGTTACGACATGGATGTTGTTTTGTAACATCTCTACATTTGTAAAGATAAGGTGGTTAATACGTTGTAAAACATATTTGATTTCCCCTTTTTCATTTGTGACTTTCAATGTGTCATTGATGTGTCCGTTACCGAAAGGTTCTGCTGAAACTACTTTACCAGTCAATTGAAACTGATCTAAAATGTTTAATAATTGTTCTTTTGTTTTAGCCATGGTATGATATTGATGAAAATATATTGAATATCTGAACATCTGAACGTCAAGTCAGAAGTTTCAGATGCAAATGTAGGAATAATTTGATAATAAAAAAGGCCATCTTATTTTTAAGATGACCTTTTTATGATAGTTGAAAAAATTATTTCTTTTTGTTACGGTTACCGTAGCGGCTCATGAACTTATCAACACGTCCAGCAGTATCGACCAATTTAGCTTTACCTGTATAGAACGGGTGAGAAGTGTTAGAGATTTCGACTTTTACTAATGGGTAAGTAACACCGTCGATTTCGATAGTTTCTTTTGCATTGATAGTTGAACGAGTGATAAATGTATCATCGTTAGACATGTCCTTGAATACAACAGGACGATAATTTTCAGGATGAAGTCCTTTTTTCATTTCTTTATCTATATTAATTTATTATTCTACTACTTAGTTTGGTAACCGGTATTTTCGGACTGCAAAGGTATAGAATCGTATTAAACTAACAAAGTATTTGTAGCTATTTTTTTTGAGATGAGTGGTTTTGTTTGTTTTTTTATGCTAAAAAGCATGTTATTTGCAGATAGTTATTATCTTTGTGGCGCAATTTATATTGTAAAAGAAGAAACAATAACGCAATAGTAATATAATTAATTATGGTAAGTTACAAAGATTTAGGTTTAGTAAACACAAAAGAGATGTTTGCTAAAGCAATCGAAGGTGGATACGCTATCCCAGCTTTCAACTTTAATAACATGGAACAGATGCAGGCTATCATCAAGGCTGCAGTTGAAACAAAGTCTCCGGTAATTTTGCAGGTATCAAAAGGTGCTCGTCAGTATGCTAACGCTACTTTGTTGCGTTATATGGCACAAGGCGCTGTTGAATATGCTAAAGAATTGGGTTGTGCAAATCCACAGATCGTTCTTCACTTGGACCATGGTGATACATTTGAAACATGTAAGAGCTGTATCGATTCAGGTTTCTCTTCAGTTATGATTGATGGTTCTCATCTTCCGTATGAAGAAAACGTGGCTTTGACTAAGAAAGTTGTAGAATATGCTCATCAGTTCGATGTAACAGTAGAAGGTGAATTGGGTGTTTTGGCAGGTGTTGAAGATGAAGTTTCTTCTGATCACCATACATATACAAATCCAGAAGAAGTAATCGACTTTGCTACTCGTACAGGTTGTGATTCTTTGGCTATCTCAATTGGTACATCTCATGGTGCATACAAATTTACACCGGAACAGTGTACTATTGACCCAGAAACAGGTCGTATGGTTCCTCCTCCATTGGCATTCGATGTATTAAAAGCTGTTGAAGAAAAGTTACCGGGATTCCCTATCGTACTTCACGGTTCTTCTTCTGTTCCTCAGGAAGAAGTTGAAACAATCAACAAATTTGGTGGTGCATTGAAGGCTGCTATCGGTATTCCAGAAGAATGGTTGCGTGAATCAGCTAAATCTGCAGTTTGTAAGATTAATATCGACTCAGACTCTCGTTTGGCTATGACAGCTGCTATCCGTAAAACATTTGTTGAAAAACCAGCTGAATTTGACCCACGTAAATATTTAGGTCCGGCTCGTGACAATATGGAAAAGATGTATAAGCACAAAATTATCAACGTACTTGGTTCTAATGATAAACTATAATAAATAGTTTGTTTGAGTAGAGTAAGATTTTAAGTGCTAGAACAATAGGAGATTAATTTCTCTAAAGAAAATAAAGGATGGATTACGATTTATATTGTAATTCTTCCTTTATTTATTTTGTGGGGTTTTTGATTTAAAAGGTAGGGGAAATTGAATAAAATGTCGCATTTATCTACCTTTCTTTTTCTGATAAGAAAAGTTTGCTTAATTTTGCAATTTTAAAAGGATATAGGAGTTATGTTTAAGGATAAAACGATTGTATATACATCTGGGACATTTGATATGTTTCATTACAATCATCTTCGAATGATTAATTATGCACGTAGTCTTGCTGATATTTTGATAGTAGGTGTTAGTACAGATGAATTGGTCTCTTCTTATAAACCTAAACCAATTATCCCTTTTACTGAACGTTTGCAAATTATTGAGGCGTTGAAAACACCTGATATTGTAATTCCACAACATACATTAGATCACTCTGAAATCGTAAAAAAATTGCATATTGATGCTTTTGTTGTTGGAGATGATTGGTTTGGAAAGTATGATTATTTGGAAGAAATGGGTGTTCAAGTTTTTTATTTTCCATATGGGACAGGAGTTTCTTCTTCAAGTTTAAAGAAGACTATTCATGATTCTTATGAAGCAAATTTAAAGTCTCAACGTCAATCTAAACCTCAATCAGTAAAAGGTTTCGGAGGAAAAGAGTAGAAACCGAATGGAAAAATATGTATTAATTACAGGAGGAACTAAAGGGATAGGAAAAGCTGTCGCTTTGTGTTTGGGAAAGGTTGGATATAATTTGATTCTAACTTATGCTTCTTCAACTGATGTGGCAAATAGAGTAGTGTCTGAAATGCGACTGCAGTTAGGAGTGAAGGTTGAAGCATTACAAGCTGATATATCTACAAAAGAATCGATTGAAAAAATTTATCAATATTTAAGCTCGCAATCTTTACGTTTAGATGCTGTTGTTTTTAATGCTGGATTGACCTGTAGAGATTCTTTTGAAACATTAAATTTGAGTGAATGGGAAAGAATCTTTTTTGCAAATGTCCATTTTCCTGTTTTCTTAATGCAGCGGATTGTTTCTCTTATGAATAAAGGAGGAAGTGTTGTTTTTACCGGTTCTTTGATGGGAATTCAACCTCATTCTGTATCGTTGGTATATGGAGTAACAAAGGGAGCAATACATGCATTGGTGAAGAATATGGTGAAATTTTTAGTTCCTTATGAATTGCGTGTAAATGCTGTAGCACCAGGATTTGTTGATACTGAGTGGCAAAAAACGAAACCGATCGAAATTCGTAAAAATATAGAAAATAAAGTGTCATTAGGACGCTTTTGTGAACCATCAGAATTGGCTGAAGTTTACAGAATGTTAATAGAAAATAGTTATTTTAATGGAGAAGTAGTCGTCGTTGATGGCGGTTATTCTTATAAATAAGAAAAAATGGGTGAGATTAATAGTGAGTATGTGGCTTCGTTAAAGTCAATAGAAACAGAAAATAAAATTGACCGAATTTTTTATCGTCCCATAGGATTTC
Organism: Parabacteroides sp.; assembly: GCA_017560165.1. Taxonomy (GTDB): domain Bacteria; phylum Bacteroidota; class Bacteroidia; order Bacteroidales; family Tannerellaceae; genus Parabacteroides. The sequence goes on along the minus strand of JAFYOM010000250.1, from coordinate 3,411 downwards.
AAATAGCTCGAATGTTAAGAGGGACAGGTGTTACCCCTAACATGATAACAATTCTTTCTATTTTTGTTGGAGCTGCTGTAGGTTATTTTTTCTATCCAGACAATTTAGTGTATAATATTTGTGGTATTTTACTTTTAGTGTTAGCAAATATCTTGGATTGTGTAGATGGGCAATTAGCTCGTTTGACAGGTATTAAATCTGCAATTGGACGTATTTTAGATGGTTTTGCCGGAGATATTTGGTTTGCTTGCATTTATGTGGCTTTTGCTTTGCGGTTAGGGAATGAGTTTGGTTATACTTCTGTCTTTTTAGTAATAGCGGTAATTTCGGGATTATCGCATTTAATACAAGCAAATATTACTGATTATTATAAAACATTGCATCTTTATTTTATTAGTAAAGAAAAAGGTGCAGAATTTCAATCTTCAGAACAGGTTAATGCTCGCCATAAAGAAATGAAATATGGGGTGAATAAGTTTTTTTATTTTTTGTATTGTTTTTATACCTCATTCCAAGAAAAGGTGACTCCTGTTTTACAAGCAATGCTTCATAATTTACATACAAAGTATGGAGATGATATACCAGAAGAGATTCGTATACGATTCCGTAAACACAGCAAACGGTTGATGAAGTTGATAGACTTGTTAACATTTAATGGACGGACGATTGTAATGTTTGTTGTTGTTTTAATGGGACAAGTTTGGGCCTATTTCTTGTATGAAATAATTGCTTTGAATATTGTTTTATTTTTAGCAGTGAAAAAACATGAAAAGGTTTGTGCTACTTTTATTGAATAAAGTTGATGAAGAATACGGTTGTTGATATATATGATTTGCAAGAAATGGCTCCTTTTTTTAAGAGCCGTTTAGGTGTATTTTTAGGAAAATTGTTGCTAAAATGGTTGCAAATAGAGAAGGTTAATCAAGCACATTCGAATAGTTGCCATTTGCGTGGAGCAGAGTTTACTTCTTCTTTATTAAAAGATCCTTTAATTGATATCAAATATCATTTACATAATTCGGAAATTTTAGATCATTTACCAGAGGGGGCATTTGTTACAGTTTCTAATCATCCAATAGGTTCTATAGATGGGATTATGTTGATAGATATATTTGCATCTCGCCGGACTGATTTTAAGGTTATGGTAAATGGCGTTTTAACCAAAATTGGAGCGATGGAAGATAATTTTGTATCGGTTGTTCCTGATTCCAAAAAGCAAGGCCCTAATATAAGAAATGTGAATGGGGTTCGTATTTCTTTAGAACGTTTGAAAGAGGGGCATCCTATGGGATTTTTTCCTGCAGGAAGTATTTCTATGTATAATAAAGAAACAAAAAAAATACAAGATTTACCTTGGACACTTAGTGTTATTCGTTTGATAAAGAAATCTAAAGCTCCTGTTTATCCGGTTTATTTTGACTTTTATAATTCTAATTTTTTCTATTGGTTAGCACGTATAGATTGGCGTATTCGTACCGTTCGTATTCCTGCGGAAGCTTTTAATAAGCGTGGTAAGACTGTTGATGTATATATCGGTGAACCTATTTTGCCAGAGGATATATTGCGATTTGAGGATGATAAAGAGCTGGCAGATTTTCTATATAAACGTACTTATGATGCTAAAAAATAACAAAGCTATATAGAAACTGTTTACATATTCGGTTATTTGAATTTAGATTTGTAATTTTGTTCTTATAAACTAATAAATTCAGATATAAGCTATGATAAAAGTGGATGTCCAGCAGATAAAGCAACGTTTTGGGATTATAGGAAATAATGCCGGATTAAATCGAGCAATCGATGTTGCTTTACAAGTTGCTTCGACTGATTTGTCTGTGTTGATTACAGGTGAGAGTGGTGTTGGTAAAGAAACATTCCCTCAAATCATACATTTGAATAGCTCACGAAAACATGGACAATATATTGCAGTGAATTGTGGGGCTATTCCTGAAGGAACCATAGATTCTGAACTTTTTGGGCATGAAAAAGGCTCTTTTACGGGTGCATTGTCAGACCGGAAGGGCTATTTTGAAGTTGCTGATGGTGGTACTATATTCTTAGATGAGGTAGGTGAGCTGCCTATTTCGACACAAGCTCGTCTTCTACGTGTTTTAGAAACAGGAGAATTTATTCGAGTTGGCTCTTCTAAAGTACAAAAAACGAATGTGCGTATCGTTGCTGCAACGAATGTAGATTTATTACAAGCTGTATCTGAAGGAAAATTTCGAGAAGATTTATTTTATCGTTTGAGTACGGTGCCTATTCAGGTACCTCCTTTGCGTGATCGTGGAGATGATATTGTTTTGCTATTCCGTAAGTTTGCAAGTGATTGCGCTGAGAAATATAGAATGCCTGCCGTACGTTTGGAAGAAGATGCTCGTCAGTTAATTCTTTCTTATCGTTGGCCAGGAAATGTTCGTGAATTAAAGAATGTAACAGAGCGTATCTCTGTTATTGAAGAAAGTCGAGATATATCAGCTTCTATCCTTCGTCTCTATTTGCCAAATTTGAATTTGGAAAAATATCCGGTATTGGTAAAACAAGAATCTGAACAGAAAATTTTCAATAGTGAGCGTGAGATATTATATCAAGTCCTTTTTGATATGAAGAAGGATGTTAATGAATTGAAAAAGCTTGTTCATGATATTATGGGGGGTAAAATGCCTGTGAATATGTCAGATGATTCAACGACGACTTTTACACATCCCATCCATGCTGTGCAATCAGCTCCATCTATTCAAGAGGTTGAGGAGGTAAAAGAGGAAGAACCTTTATCTTTAGAAGAAATAGAAAAGGATGTAATTCGTAAAACCTTAGAAAAATATAATGGACGTCGTAAATATGCTGCAGCAGATTTAAAAATCTCAGAACGAACCTTATATCGAAAAATTAAAGAATATAATTTAGAGTAAAAAAGATGTTGAAGTGTCGTAAAATATGGCTTTTGAGTTTGCTTGGAATATTGATAACAGCTTGTTCGATATCTTATAAGTTTAATGGAGCTTCAATTGATTACACAAAAGTAAAAACGATAACAATAAAGGACTTTCCAAATCAAGCACCTTTAGTTTATCCTCCTCTCTCTCAAAAATTCACGGAGGCCTTAAAAGATATTTATATTCGTCAAACTCGTTTATTATTAGTTGATAATAATGGGGATTTGGATTTAGAAGGAGAGATTACAGGGTATGAATTGACTCCAATGGCTGTTAAGGAGGATGCTTATGCTTCGCAAACTAAGTTGACGGTAACAGTAAGGGTACGTTATGCAAATAGAGTGAATCCTGATGATGATTTTGAACAAAGTTTTTCTGCTTATCGTGAGTTTGATGCGAATCAGATGTTACAACAGGTACAGGATCAGTTATCAGAAGAAATTATAGAGGAATTGGTTGATCAGATTTATAATGC
>JAFYOM010000249.1 GCA_017560165.1 Parabacteroides sp. | reverse complement strand
TAAACATATTTTATCTCATCAGATTTTATATGCGACATTTTATCAAGTAGAGATAGAGCAAGAGAATGAATCTTTGCAAGCCTATCTTTCAATTCCTATAGAAGATATTGATAATTATGCAATGCCCCGCTTGATTCATATTTATTTAGAGAAAATGAGAGGATACTTGTTTGAATGATTGAATTTGTGTTTCTTTGTAAATCAATATAAAAAATGTGATATGTCATTGAATAAAGTTATTTTAATAGGAAATGTCGGACGAGATCCGGATATCCGTTATTTTGATAGTGGTGCAGCTGTTGCAAATTTCCCTTTAGCAACATCTGAAAGAGGCTATACCTTAGCTAATGGTACAGTGGTTCCGGAACGTACAGAATGGCACAATATTGTTGTTCGTCGTGATTTGGTACCGTTTGTGGAAAAATGGGTAAAGAAAGGATCAGGTCTTTACGTGGAAGGAAAAATTCGTACACGTAGTTATGATGATCAAAGTGGTGTTAAGCGTTATGTGACAGAAATTCATGCTGATAGAGTAGAGTTCTATAGTACTGGATCTGGAAATCGAGATAATAACACAAGTTCTTCATATCAACAACAAGGTAATCAAAATACACAGTCTGTAGTTTCTGGATATCAGCAACCGACAACTATGCAATCAGATACTTCTTTAGATATGAACAGTGCGGATGATTTACCGTTCTGATATTGTTTAATTAATATTAATATCCTTGGACTTAGATTATTTTTTAACGGACTTATTTAATCAAATATATGTACAGCCTTTTACAGTAGGATCTATTGTCTCATTAGGTCTTGCTGGGGTTTTATTATTTGTTTCAGGTTTTATGTCTGCTTCAGAAGTGGCATTTTTCTCTTTAACACCGAGTGATATAAATGAAATTCGTGAGGAAAATAACGCTTCAGATGTCTTGATACAGCATTTGTTAAACCGTTCAGAATACTTATTGGCAGCTATATTAATAGGGAATAACTTTGTAAATGTGGCTGTTGTAATGCTTTGTACATTTGGAATCAATCTGATTTTTGATTTTTCAGCTTCTCCTTTGTTCGGGTTTATTTTAGAAACAATTGTTTTGACGTTTTTACTTTTATTGTTTGGGGAGATAATGCCGAAAATTTATGCACAAAAGAATTCTTTGTGTTTTGTTCGTCGTTCAGCTCCGATTATGAATGTGGTAGAACGTATCTGTCATCCTTTTTCCAAGATTTTGGTGACATCAACAAGCCTAATAAATCGCTCGTTGGTTAAGAAAAAACATGATTTATCAGTTGATGAATTGTCTAAAGCATTGGAATTAACCTCAACAGAGATGCCGGAGGAAAAAGAAATGCTTTCTGAGATTATCAAGTTTTATCATAAAACCGCTGATGAGATTATGACTCCTCGTTTGGACATTGAGGATATTGAAATAAAAACAAATTTTCGTTCAGTTATTGAGTTTGTTATAAATTCTGGTTATTCTCGTATTCCGGTATATGCAGAATCCGAAGATAATATTAAAGGTATTTTATATATAAAGGATCTTTTGCCTTATATTGATAAACCTGATACTTTTCGTTGGCAAAGTTTAATTCGTCCGGCTTATTTTGTTCCAGAAACAAAGAAAATTGATGATTTATTGGAAGAATTCCGAATGAATAAGATACACATGGCAATTGTGGTGGATGAATTTGGAGGTACTTCTGGTATTGTGACGATGGAAGATATTTTGGAAGAAATTGTAGGAGAGATTTCGGATGAATATGATGAAGATGAAAAACAATATATCCGCTTGGCTGATGGAAGTCTTATTTTTGAAGCTAAAATCCTTTTAACAGATTTTTTCCGTGTAATAGATGTCGACTCTGTTGAATTTGATAAATTAACAGAGGATGTTGAAACATTAGCCGGTTTATTGTTAGAGATAAAAGGAGATTTCCCTCGTCGTCGGGAGATTATAGAATATAAGGATTTTCGTTTTCAGATTTTAGAAATTGATAATCGACGTATTTTGAAGGTAAAGTTTAACCATATTTCAGAATAATGAACATAAGGTTCTGTTTGTGGATACTGATGATGTGGGGAATGTGTATTTCTTGTGTTGAATATACTCCTAAACCTCGCGGATATTTTCGAATAGAACCTCCGATTCCTGTTTATCAGTCGTTACCGGATTTAAATTTACCTTATACATTTCAGATATCTCATTTTGCGGAGGTAGAATTACCTCCGGTAAAGCATGCTGGTAGTTGGATAAATATAATCTATCCACAATTAAAAGTGATGCTTTATTGTAGTTGTCTGCCAATAACTCCCCAAAATTTAATTGAAGTAGAGAATGAAAGTCGTAGATTGGTCATGCGACAAAGTAAATATCCTAATCAAATAGTTGTTCAGGAATTTAAGAATTCAGATGCGAAAGTATATGGTTCTTTATTTATGCTTGGGGATGAATCAGCTTCTCCGATTCAATTTATATTGACAGATAGTGTTTCTCATTTTTTTAGAGGAGCATTGTATTATGATTGTATTGTGAATGCTGATTCTTTGAAACCTGTTACCCAATATTTAAAGCAGGATATTATAGAGTTGATTCAAACTTTTAAGTGGAATAAGTAAGATGGCGCTTCTGTTTAAACATACTGATTCTTTATGGGGAGTATGGAAGTTAGAAGAAACTTCAGATGAATTGTTTGCTCTTTTGAATAATAAAGAAGTTTATTTGTCACAACTGGAGCAGATTCATTCAGAGAGTCGTAGAAAAGAATGGTTAGCTTGTCGTGTGTTACTTCAAGAATTTGTAGATTCTTCTGTTTATATTGCTTATCATGCAAATGGAGCTCCTTATCTTATAAATAGTTCTTTGTTTATAAGTATCTCTCATACAAAAGGATATGTTACAGTCTTATTACAGGAACATCCGGCTGTAGGGATTGATATAGAGTATTATTCTAATCGTGTACAAAAGATTCGTGCTCGTTTTATGAATGAAGAGGAGGAAAATGCTTTAGATCAAAAAAATGAAATCGAACATTTGCTTTTATATTGGTGTGCTAAAGAGGCGCTGTTTAAGATGATTAGACAGAATGAGGTTGATTTTCGGGAACATCTACATGTTACTCCTTTTACGTATGATTCAGAAGGTTGCTTCTGTGTTCAAGAAACACGAACAGAAAAGAGAGAAAAGTATAATATGAAGTTTTACGTACAACCAGAATTTGTGGTTGTTTATAGTAGCCCTAAAAGTAAAAAGGAGAATTGATTTTCAATTCTCCTTTTTATATAATTCTTAGTTTTGTTCTTTTAGGATAACATCATGAGCTCCGCCTTCTACAATACTTGTTGAAGAGACTAAAGTAATCTTTGCGTTCTTTTGAAGCTCAGGAATTGTAATTGCACCACAACTACACATTGTTGCAATTAATTTTCCTAATGTAACGTTTAGGTTATCTTTCATCTTACCTGCATATGGAACATAACTGTCTACGCCTTCTTCGAATTTAAGAGCCTCATTACCTCCCATATCGTAACGTTGCCAGTTCTTTGCACGATTAGATCCTTCACCCCAGTATTCTTTTACGAAGTTATTACCGATCTTTAATTTTTTAGTAGGAGACTCATCAAAACGTGCGAAGTAACGTCCCATCATTAAGAAGTCAGCACCCATTGCTAATGCTAGTACCATGTGGTAATCGTGTACTAAACCACCGTCACTACAGATAGGAACATAAATACCTGTTTTTTTCATGTATTCATCACGAGCTTGAGCTACGTCTATCAAAGCAGTAGCTTGTCCACGACCAATACCTTTCTGTTCACGAGTGATACAGATAGAACCACCACCAATACCAACTTTGATAAAGTCTGCACCCGCTTCAACTAAATAATCGAATCCTTCTTTGTCAACAACGTTACCTGCACCAACCAATACTTTATCACCATAGTTTTGTTTGATCCAACGTAATGTTTCTTGTTGCCATTCAGAATATCCGTCTGAAGAGTCTATACAAACAACATCTACACCCGCTTCAACTAAAGCTGGTACACGTTCCATGTAATCACGTGTATTGATACCTGCACCAACTAATAATTTCTTATCGCTACCTGATAATTCTTTCGGATTTTCACGGTGGCTATCATAGTCTTTACGGAATACGAAATATTGTAAATGCTGGTCTTTATCAATGATTGGTAATGTATTTAATTTATTTTCCCAAATGATTGTATTAGCTTCACTTAAAGTGATACCTAATTCACCTACAATCAATTTTGAGAATGGAGTCATGAAATCTTTAACCTTTTTATCCAATGAATCTTTGCCGATACGATAATCACGACTAGTTACCATACCTAATAATTTACCATTAGGAGTTCCATCTTCAGTGATACCGATTGTAGAATGTTCTGTACGTTGTACTAATTCGATTACATCGGCTAATGTGTTATCTGGAGTTAGGTTAGAATCACTAATAACAAATCCGGCTTTGAATTTCTTTACTTTACGAACCATTTCAGCTTGGCTAGCGATAGGTTGTGAACCGAAAATAAAAGATAATCTGCCATTGCGAGCTAATTCGATAGCCAACTTAGGACCGGAAACAGATTGCATAATCGCAGAAACGAAAGGAATGTTTAGCTCAATCGCAGGTTTTTCTCCTACTTTATGTTTCACAAGTGGAGTTTTAAGTGAAACATTGTTAGGTACACATTGTTTGGTTGTTAAACCAGGAATAAGCAAATATTCACCAAAGGTTCTTGAAACATCGTTTAAGAAAACTGCCATAAGTGTTTATTTTTACTGGATGAATTTAATTTGCATGCAAATGTACAGAAATCTTTTTGTACAAATACGCTCTATCCATTAAAAAAACAATCATTCGTGTGATAGTATGTGAACTTTTCTTTTCT
>JAFYOM010000248.1 GCA_017560165.1 Parabacteroides sp. | reverse complement strand
TTGTATCATGTATTCGCGTCTTCCACTTAAAACGATTTCATCTCCTTGAGATACTAATGTAGAAGGAGAGACTTCAACGATAGTACCTTTTATGCGTAATCGTTCTACAAAGATGCGTCGGTTTAGACTCTTAAAATGTGTCTCAATCTCCATCACACTACGAGGTGAAGAAAAGAAATCAGCAGTTATTTTATAGGCTCTAAAAGAGACCGGACGACAAGCATTGATGTAGGCCGGGTCTTCTGTTAAATTACTACGATTTAATTGGCGAGCTAATTCGGCTGTTTGTGCTTTTACTTTAGCAATACCTCCTAACATTTTAGGTGCGATGTTCCCTAAAATATAGGCAGAACCGATAGTCCCGAATATATATGTAACAGCGTAACATACTGGGATGATATTGATCCATTCTTTTTTATCTGAATCAGAAATATCTAAAGTTTGAATCATATCACCTCCTACACCTATCACTGCAGAAATGGTTTGTGCACCGGATAACAATCCGACAGCTTCACCTACATTGTAACCAAATAGGATAGCAATACCCCAGGTGACCCCTAAACAAAGTAGGCATAATACGCAGGCAAAAATAACCTGTTTGATTCCATCGCCTCGTAGTGCTCTAAAGAATTGAGGACCGACACTATAACCTACGGCAAAAAGAAATAGAAGGAAAAATACGGATTTTAAGGGACCTGAGATTTCGATATGCATTTGTCCGACAAGCACTCCGACAAGAAGAACAGAGGTAACAGTCCCTAATGAGAAAGATTTATATTTCAGCTTCCCAATCCAGAAGCCTAAACCAATCGTAAGGAATATCGCTAAGGATGGATATTCTCTAAAAGTTTCGACTAACCAACTCATAAAATAACCATGTTTTATCGTTTATAATTATTTTTTTCGATAAAACATGGTTATGTTTGAATTGGTTTAAAATGTTACGTAAAAGAATGTTTGTGAAAGTTATAAAATCTGTTACTTGTTTTTCTTTATTGATACAGCTAATAATACTCCTAAAGCAATACCTAAAAGAGCTGCAAAAAGTACACGCTGTTCCGGTGGAAGTAGGAATGTGATGGTGTGAGCCGGATACCAGAAGAATGGAATTGTTTTCTTGAATACAAATCCCCATTGTGCCTGCCAGTTAAGTTCAGAAAAGCGGCGTGCCATTGGTATTGGAGTGATGAGGGCTTTAAGTGAACCTCCATTTTCTGCAATATGAGCATCGGTGATTTTATGTAAAGTCATGAAAACAGGGGCAAAGATTGTGTTCATTGCTACTGATACGGCAAGAGCTATCCATAATTTATTCATAGAAAATTCATCAGCGACAAAACTTTGTACGGCATTAGTCATTCCCATATACTCCATAAACATAGGAGTTCCTTTTGAAAAGATAATCATGGCCATATTGATTCCCATACCTAAGATTCCCCATACAATCATACGAGGAAGAACGCCGAATGTCGGTGTGACATATTTGCCGGTAGAAATGCGACAACCTAACATTTCACCCATCGTAGAAAGAATTCCAAATTTGAGAAAACTCATAATCATTCCATGTGCAGCATTAAATGATTTATAGAATTCATAGAGAGGTGAACATATAACAAATGGGACAAATATAGCCATAATGGCAAGTACGAAATATAAATCAGAACGTTTCATTTGTTTATAAAAGTTTATTAATTGTTTTTTATTGGGCAACAAATATACATATCTTTTTTATTTTTGCATATATTTAAAATGATGGATACACTTAACGACTTTTTGACAGAGATAAGTGGAATCATGTGGGGCTATCCTATGATTCTACTTTTAATGGGAACACATCTTTTACTCACCATACGTTTACGCTTGCCGCAAAGACATATTTTGAAAGCGATACGTTTGTCTTTAAGTAAAGACAAGGATTCTACGGGTGAAGTTTCTCAATTTGGAGCCTTGGCTACAGCTTTAGCTGCTACTATTGGAACTGGTAATATTGTAGGTGTAGGAACTGCAATTGCATTGGGAGGACCGGGTGCTGTATTTTGGTGTTGGATAACCGGGGTATTGGGTATTGCTACAAAATATGGAGAGGGGTTGCTTGCCGTAAAATACCGCATAAATTCTAATGGTCGGATGTTGGGAGGACCTATGTATGCAATAGAGAATGGATTAGCGAACCATTCAAAAGGTATTATGCGTTGGTTTTGGAAGGT
>JAFYOM010000247.1 GCA_017560165.1 Parabacteroides sp. | reverse complement strand
TTTGATGATGTTGCCAATCCTGCTCTTTATTTGGTATCCGCACCGTAAAAATACAACTCCCTTTACATGGCATTGGAATATTGTGTTTATCTCTGTGTTTCTTTGTTTAGCTGACTGGATCTAATTTTATGCTTTATCTTATCCGGACTCAATGATTTCTATTGTATCTATGGTACGTAGAAGTAATGTATTGGTTACTTTTTTGTTTGGAGCTCTTTTTTTTCATGAGAAAAATTTAAAAAGTAAAGCCATAGATCTATTTTTAGTATTGTTAGGAATGATTTTTCTGTATTTAGGTACTTGTTAGTCAAGTTTGATAATAATCATTATTTTTGTCATTCAAATAAGTTAGTTATGAAGCGTATCTTTTTTATAATATGGTTTAGTTTGTTGACGTTGAATATGCTTGCTCAAGATATGGAAAAAATCTTTGAGTCGATGCCGGATCAATTTATTCCGCAGTTGGAAAGTGCTTGGCGGAAGGATTTAGTTGATTTACACAAAAACGGAAAAGAGGCAAAGTTGAAAAATACAATGAATGGTTTTTCGGAGTTGAAACAATTAACCAATGATTATTTGTTATTGCAGGCAACTGATCGTAGTACGATTGAGATGAAGTTACTCCCGTTACTTAATAATACCCATGTAATTTGTATGGTCACGACCCTGTATGGGCCTATTCCTGATAGCCGTATTGACTTTTTTACAACGGATTGGCATTCGTTAGATGCTTCGGAATTGTTTACTCCTGTCTCAAAAGACTGGTTTATAAAAGAAGAGATTGATTTGAATAGTCCGGCTGTTATAGAGGCGCTTTCACGTTTGGATATGAATTTACAAAAATATTCGTTACATCCGGATCAATTAATCTTAACCATTGAATTTACAACGCCTCAATGTTTGTCAAAAGAAGATGTACGATTAGTTTCTCCTTATTTAAAGCAAAAAAACAAAGTTTTGACATGGGAAAAGCATTGTTTTAAGTAAACCAAATCTATGTTTGTTTGTTTTTATTTCAGGAATACAAAAATATAAAGTTATGACTGAAATAATGAATACATTATGGAGTGAAAGCTCTGATTTGGAAGATGAAATGATGGGTACACGTTCTGTCTTGGCTGATGATTATACTTCGCATAATATAAAGAAATTGGAAGATATAATAGAGGAACAGAAAAAGAGGGAAGAATTTCTAAAAGATGAACTGCAAACATCTGAGGAAAAATAGCTTTTTCATGGTTTGAATGCTTCTAGCTCATGTTTTAGAACACTTTTTTTGTCGTTTAGAGGGGAAATTATTGCTTCCCTTAGTATATATATTGAAAATAAATATCTACTTTTGTGCTCTAAAACATTCAAATAAAACCAAGAAAGATGGCTGTAACAAAACGAATTAAACGTGCATTGGTATCAGTTTACCATAAAGATGGATTAGATGAAATTTTAAAGAAACTTCATCAAGAAGGTGTTAGCTTTGTGTCAACAGGTGGTACTCAGAAATTTATCGAAGAATTAGGTATCCCTTGTGATGCTGTTGAAGATTTAACTGGTTATCCTTCTATTTTAGGTGGACGCGTGAAAACACTTCATCCAAAAGTATTTGGTGGTATTTTGACTCGTCGTGAAAATGAAACAGATCAGGCTCAGATTGCTCAATATGAGATTCCTGAAATTGATTTGGTAATTGTGGACTTATATCCATTTGAAGAAACAGTCGCTTCCGGTGCAGAAGAACAAGCAATTATAGAAAAGATTGATATAGGTGGTATCTCTTTGATTCGTGCTGCTGCTAAGAATTTTAAAGATGTTGTAATTGTGGCATCTAAAGCTCAATATCAGCCATTGATGCAATTGTTGAATGAAAAGGGAGCAGAAACAACGATAGAAGATCGTAAATGGTTTGCTAAAGAAGCATTTGCTGTTTCTTCTGGTTATGACTCTGCTATTTTCAATTATTTTGATGGATGTGAAGGTTCATACTTCCGTGCAACAGATGATACTCCAATGCCTTTGCGATATGGAGAAAATCCTCATCAAGCTGCTAAATTCTATGGAAAGTTCAATGATATGTTTGATCAGATTCATGGAAAAGAAATCTCTTATAACAATTTATTGGATATCGACGCTGCAGTTAATTTGATTGATGAATTTGATGAATTGACATTTGCTATTTTGAAACACAATAATGCTTGTGGTATTGCTTCACGTGATAACGTAGTAGATGCTTGGAAAGATGCTTTGGCTGGAGATCCGGTTTCTGCTTTCGGTGGAATCTTAGTGACAAATACCAACATCAATAAGGAAGTAGCTGAAGAAATTAATAAAATATTCTTTGAAGTAATTATTGCTCCTGCTTATGATGAAGATGCATTAGAGGTTTTAAAACAGAAGAAGAACCGTATTATTTTGGTTCGTAAAGAATGTAAAACTTCTCCAGTACAGTTCCGTTCATTATTGAATGGTGTGTTGATGCAACAAAAAGACTTAAGTATTCAAGTTGCAGCTGATTTGGAACCAATGACAGAAAAACAACCTACTTCTCAAGAAGTTGAAGATTTATTGTTCGCTAATAAAATCGTGAAGAACAGTAAGTCTAATGCTATTACATTGGTAAAGAATAAGCAACTTTGTGCAAGTGGTATTGGTCAGACTTCACGTGTAGATGCTTTGAGACAAGCAATTGAAAAAGCAAATTCTTTTAATTTTGATTTAAAAGGAGCAGTGATGGCTTCTGACGCTTTCTTCCCTTTTGCTGACTGTGTGGAAATTGCAGATAATGCAGGTATTACAGCTGTTATTCAACCGGGTGGTTCTATTAACGATAAATTGTCAGTAGAATATTGCAATGAACATGGTATAGCAATGGTTAAGACTGGTGTTCGTCATTTTAAACATTAATAAAATATAGGTATGCTGATAAGCCATCTCTATAAAAGATTGGCTTGTCGGCATATTGTCTAATTGATACTTAACATAAAAATGGGATTATTTTCTTTCACACAAGAATTGGCAATGGACTTGGGTACAGCCAATACCATCATTACTTGTAATGATAAGATGGTAGTGGATGAGCCTTCTGTTATCGCTTTAGAAGTTCGTTCTGATAAAGTGTTGGCAGTTGGACGTCAAGCCCGTGAAATGCACGAAAAAACGAACCCGAATATTCGTACCATTCGTCCTCTTCGAGAAGGTGTTATTGCTGATTTCTATGCTGCAGAGCAGATGATGCGTGGGTTAATAAAAATGGCCAGTGCTCGTAAACGTTGGTTTGCTCCTTCTTTACGCATGGTAATTGGTATCCCTTCTGGAAGTACGGAAGTGGAAATCCGTGCAGTTCGTGACTCTGCGGAACATGCTGGTGGCCGTGAGGTATATATGGTTTTTGAACCAATGGCAGCGGCTATTGGTGTAGGAATGGATGTTTTGGCTCCGGAAGGTAATATGATTGTGGATATAGGTGGGGGTACTACAGAAATTGCTGTAATTTCTTTAGGTGGTATTGTCTCTAATAAATCAATCAAGATGGCCGGTGATGATTTTACAAAAGACATTGTCGATTTTATGAGCCGACAGCATAATATAAAAGTCGGTGAACGTATGGCAGAACGTATTAAAATAAAAGTGGGTTCTGCATTAAGTGTCTTAGATGAAGAGCCAGAAGATTTTGAAGTTTGTGGCCCGAATAAAATGACTGCTTTACCAATGAAGGTCCCTGTATCTTATCAAGATATTGCACATTGTTTGGATAAATCAATTTCACGAATAGAGGTTGCTATTCTAAGTGCATTGGAAGATACTCCTCCTGAACTATATGCAGATATTGTGAAAAATGGTATTTATTTAGCAGGTGGTGGTGCTTTATTACGTGGATTAGATAAACGTTTCCGTGATAAAATGGGAATAGAATTT
>JAFYOM010000246.1 GCA_017560165.1 Parabacteroides sp. | reverse complement strand
GACGGACGAATTTTTTCGGTTACTTTAAATGAAAAACGTTCTCCTTTGATTGTCTGTTCGACCGGCTTTAATTCTACACGTATTTCATCGATTGTTTGCATCAATGCTCCGGTAGTAGGGCCTGTGATTAAAATCTCATCTCCTACTTTAAGGGATCCGGATTCCATTTCAAATTCAGCTACCCCAATTTTGTCAAAGTATTTGATGCCTTTGGCTACATAGACTTTTTTCTTGGTTGCACCTGATCCATATTTACTGCTCCATTCTCCCAAACGTTGTCCTAAATAATAACCATCCCAGAAATCGCGGTTGAATACGCTTCGGAGTTTGTTTTCCCATGTTTCAATCTGCTCATCGCTAAATGTTTCGTTGGCGCAATAGGCACGTACGGCTTCCTTATAACATTCTGTGACTAAGCGTACATATTCCGGGCCTCGTGCACGTCCTTCGATTTTAAAAACACGAACTCCTGCATCCATCATTTTGTTCATAAAATGGATGGTCTTTAAGTCTTTTGGAGACATGATGTATTGGTTCTCTACATCCAGTTCGATATTGCTGTCTTTGTCCTTTACAGTATAGGCACGACGGCAAATTTGCATGCAGGCTCCGCGGTTAGCAGAAGCATTCATTTCATGTAGGCTAAGGTAACATTTGCCGGAGACGGCCATACAAAGGGCACCATGGGCAAACATTTCGATGCGGATAAGTTCGCCTTTTGGGCCTGTTATCTGTTGTTCGATGATTTGTTGATAAATCTCATGAACCTGTTTAAGGTTTAATTCACGAGCTAAAACCACCACATCAGCAAATTGAGCATAAAATTTCAATGCTTCTACATTGGAAATATTCAACTGGGTAGAAAGATGAACCTCTTGTCCGATACTGTTCGCATAGCTCATAGCGGCTACATCTGCAGCAATGATAGCAGAAACACCGGCTTCTTTGGCTGCGTCTATGATTTCACGCATCAAAGGGAGATCTTCTCCGTAGATGACAGTATTAACGGTTAAATAACTTTTGATATCATGTTCTTGACAGATAGCTACAATCTTACGAAGATCATCTGTCGTGAAATTGTTGGAAGAACGTGAACGCATGTTCAAACCTTCTATGCCGAAGTAAATGGAGTCGGCTCCTCCTTGGATAGCGGCCATCAATGATTCATATGAACCGACCGGTGCCATTATTTCAAAATCTTTCTCGTTCAAGATATTCTAATTTACAGATGTTAATGCGACAAAGGTAGGAATAATATCTGATAAAAATCTATGCTTATTGCTCTCGAATTTCATACCAATCCATTTCCTATTATTTAGACATCGGTTTTTTAGTGGAAAAACGTACCTTTGTGACCTATATAAAGTTAGAAAATGAAAATAGGTACTATCGATTTGGGTGACCGCCCTGTGCTTTTAGCTCCGATGGAGGATGTGACGGATATTTCTTTTCGTTTGATGTGTAAGCGTTTCGGTGCAGATATGGTTTATACTGAGTTCGTTTCGGCTGATGCATTGATTCGGAGTGTCAATAAAACTCAACAGAAATTGAATGTTTCTGATGAGGAACGTCCTGTTGCTATTCAGATTTATGGTCGTGATGTGGCAACCATGGTTGAAGCCGCGAAAATTTGTGAAACGGCACATCCGGATATTTTGGATATTAATTTTGGTTGTCCGGTAAAACGAGTAGCCGGTAAAGGTGCCGGTGCTGGTATGTTGAAGAATGTACCTTTGATGTTGGAGATCACTCGCGAGGTAGTAAAGGCTGTTAATATACCGGTAACCGTGAAGACTCGTTTAGGTTGGGATGCCGATAATAAAATTATCGTGGAGTTGGCGGAACAGTTGCAAGATTGTGGAATCGCAGCTCTTTCAATCCATGGACGTACACGTTCACAGATGTACACTGGCGAGGCTGACTGGACTTTGATTGGAGCTGTAAAGGATAATCCTCGAATACATATTCCGATTATAGGAAATGGGGATGTGACTTCAGCTGAAATCTGTAAAGAACGTTTTGATCAATATGGTGTAGATGCTGTAATGATTGGTCGAGGAAGTATTGGACGTCCTTGGATTTTCCGTGAGGTGAAACATTTTTTACAAACCGGTGAGGCTTTACCTGAAGAACCTTTCTCTTGGTATTTGGATATCATCAAAAAACAGGTAGAACAGAGTGTTGAACGATTGGATGAGCGTCGAGGAATCTTGCATATACGTCGTCATTTGGCAGCAACGCCATTGTTTAAAGGTATTCCGGATTTCAAACAAACACGAATAGCAATGCTTCGGGCAGATACGGTAAAGGAGTTGTTTGATATTTTGGATGGTATTTCTGAAAGATTTGCTCCGTTCTTTGCTCATAATTAAGTAGTGATTCAAATTATTAGTTACCTTTGCGCTTCAAACAGAGATTATAAGGTATGGAAAAACATTTTAAAAGAACATTGATAACAACGGCACTTCCGTATGCAAATGGACCGGTACATATTGGTCATTTGGCAGGGGTATATGTGCCTGCAGATATTTACGCACGCTATCTTCGCTTAAAGGGTGAAGAGGTATTGATGATTGGTGGTTCAGATGAACATGGTGTGCCTATTACATTGAGAGCAAAGAAGGAGGGAATTACTCCTCAGGATGTGGTGGATCGTTATCATGGTATCATCAAGAAGTCATTTGAAGAATTTGGTATCTCTTTTGATATTTATTCTCGTACGACTTCCGAAACTCACTATCAAGTGGCTGCGGATTTCTTCCGTACTTTATATGATAAAGGCGAGTTTATTGAAAAGACGAGCGAACAATATTATGATGAGGAGGCAAAACAATTTTTAGCAGACCGTTATATCACAGGTACCTGTCCTCATTGTAATAATGAAAAGGCGTATGGTGACCAGTGTGAGGCTTGTGGTACCTCTTTGAGTCCGACTGATTTGATTAATCCTAAATCTGCAATCAGTGGAAGTGCTCCTGTAATGAAAGAGACCAAGCATTGGTATTTGCCTTTGGATAAATGGGAAGGTTACTTACGTGAATGGATTTTGGAAGGTCACAAAGAATGGAAACCGAACGTATATGGTCAGTGCAAAAGCTGGTTGGATATGGGTTTACAACCACGTGCTGTGAGTCGTGACTTGGATTGGGGTATTCCGGTTCCGGTTGAAGGGGCTGAAGGTAAGGTTTTGTATGTGTGGTTTGATGCACCTATCGGATATATTTCAAATACGAAAGAATTATTGCCTGATAGCTGGGAAACATGGTGGAAAGATCCGGAAACAAAAATGGTTCATTTTATTGGTAAAGACAATATTGTATTCCATTGCATTGTCTTCCCAACGCTGTTGAAGGCTGAAGGTTCTTATAATTTACCGGAAAACGTACCTGCTAATGAATTTTTAAACTTGGAAGGTGATAAGATTTCAACTTCTCGTAATTGGGCTGTTTGGTTGAATGAATATTTGGTAGATATGCCAGGTAAACAGGATGTGTTGCGTTATGTATTGACAGCGAATGCTCCGGAAACAAAAGACAATGACTTTACTTGGAAAGATTTTCAGGCACGTAACAACAATGAGTTGGTTGCAATATTAGGAAATTTCGTCAATCGTGCATTAGTGCTTACTGGAAAATATTTTGAAGGAAAGGTGCCAGCTGTTGTTGAATTGACAGATTATGACCGTCAGACATTGACAGATTTTGCGAATGTAAAGGCTGATGTTGAACGTCTATTGGATACATACCATTTCCGTGATGCACAGAAAGAAGCGATGAATTTAGCTCGTATTGGTAATAAATATTTGGCTGATACCGAACCTTGGAAATTGGCAAAGACAGATATGAACCGTGTGGCTACTATCATGAATATCGCTTTACAGATCACAGCTAACTTAGCTATTGCATTTGAACCGTTCTTGCCATTTAGCATGAAGAAATTGAATCAGATGTTGAATGTTGAACCGTTAGGGTGGAATCGTTTAGGCTCAACAGATTTATTGGAAGCTGGACATCAATTGGGAAAAGCTGAATTGCTGTTTGAAAAGATTGAAGATAGTGTGATTGAAGCTCAGGTACAGAAACTGTTGGATACCAAAAAAGCAAATGAAGAGGCTAATTATAAGGCTAAACCTATTCGTGAAAACATAGAGTTTGATGATTTCTTGAAGTTGGATATCCGTGTTGGTACTGTATTGGAATGTACGAAAGTTCCTAAAGCTGACAAATTACTTCAATTCCGTATCGATGATGGTTTGGAAAAACGTACAATTGTTTCAGGAATTGCTCAGCATTACAATCCTGAGGAGTTAATTGGTAAGCAGGTTTGTTTCATTGCTAATTTGGCTCCGAGAAAATTAAAAGGAATCGTATCAGAAGGTATGATTTTGTCTGCAGAAAACTTTGATGGAAAGTTGGCAGTTATAACTCCTGAAAAAGAGGTGAAACCGGGTAGTGAAGTAAAATAAATTAATCGGTAGAATACAAGAAAAGGCTTTCTGTTCGTTATAGAATGGAAAGCCTTTTATATAAGAGATGGACAGAGAAACAATTCAAATGGTGGATTTGCACCGTCAGTATTTACGCTTGAAACCGGAATTGGATGAAGCTATGCAGCGGGTGATAGATAGCTGTGCTTTTATCAATGGTCCTCAAGTGAAATCTTTTGCTACACAATTAGCTAATTACCTTCAAGTCCCTTATGTTATTCCTTGTGGAAATGGGACAGATGCTCTGCAGATTGCACTCATGGCATTAGGGCTTCAACCTGGTGATGAAGTAATTCTGCCCGCTTTTACCTATGTCGCAGCTGCAGAAGTGATTGCTTTATTGGGTTTGACACCTGTATTGGTCGATGTAGATGCTCAGACTTTT
>JAFYOM010000245.1 GCA_017560165.1 Parabacteroides sp. | reverse complement strand
GATGGGAAATCTTTAAAGCGAATATTGATCCTGATGCCAAAGTTCGTGCTGTTATCATCTCACACAGCCATGTAGATCATTATATGGGATTGAGCGGAGTGATTAACCCTTCAGATATTCTTCGCACAACGCAAGAAAAATATACTGATAGCCTTTTGGATAGTGGGAAAGTTCTTGTTATCGCACCTAATGGATTCTATGAAGAAGCTATTTCCGAAAATCTATATCTCGGTACCAGCATGGGACGCCGATCTAACTATATGTATGGGATGTATCTTCCTGTGGATGAATGCGGAAGTATAGGAGCTGGATTAGGAAAAAGTGTTAGTATGTCTACAGGCAGCTTGGTTAAACCTTCATTCGAACTTAAAACTAGCAAAAGCAAAACGACCCATTTAATGATTGATGGACTTTCATTAACTTTCCTTGATACTCCAAACACTGAAGCTCCGGCAGAATTTCATATATTTTTCAACGATTATAAAATTTTGTGTCCGGGTGAAAACATTTCACATACCATGCATAACCTCTTAACACCGAGAGGAGCCAAAGTTCGTGATCCGAAAGCTTTTGGAAAGGCGATTGATAAATCGATTGAGATTATCCAACAAAATTGGAAAGGAGAAATCAATGCCATCATCGGTGTACATCATTGGCCAACATGGGACAAAGAGCCATGCTTTACCTTGATGGAAAAACAGCGTGATATGTATTATTTTTTCAATGATCAAGTTATTCGTTTGATGAACAAAGGGATGAATATGGAAGAAATAGCAGAAATTTTTCATCTACCTTCTACTTTAGGTAACGAATATTATAATCGTGGATATTATGGTACGTTAAATCACAATGTAAAAGCCGTATATCAACTTTATGCCGGATGGTGGGATGGAAATCCATCAAACTATTTCAAATATCCTGATGAAGAAGTAGCTAAACGTATGGTAGAAGATATGGGAGGTGAACGTTCTCTATTGAAAAAGGCTAAAAGTTATTTTGACAAGGGTGATTATCGTTGGACGATTGAATTAACTAAACACTTAGTTTTTTACAATCCCAAAAACGAACAAGCACGTTATCTACAAGCGGATGCTTTTGAACAATTGGCCTATGCATGTGAAGCAGGCACATGGAGAAACATCTTCTTAAGTGCTGCTTTTGAACTTCGTCATATCAAACAATCTTTATTTAAAGGAACAGATGAAGAATTTCTTACAAGGACAGTTCGTAGTATCTCTAGTTTGCCTCCTCATTACATTTTTGAATATTTCTCTGTATTGTTGGATGGATTTAAGGCTGACGGCGTGGATCGAGTTTGGAATGTAAAAATTGCAAACGAAACGCATCAGTTATCTTTAAAAAATGGTGTTCTTCATCATAAAGAGGTGACAAATGTACAAGGTGAAGTAATGAATTTTGATTCTGTTCAAGCCTTTTCCAAAGATTTTCATGCAAACATGATGGCTGTTATAAAAGGAACAGAAGCTCATTCTCCGTTATATGATTTATATCAATATTTTGATACATTCAATCTTACATGGAATATTATCGAGCCATTGAGTAAAAATGAATAATAGATGTCTTAAATTTTAATGATTATAGTATTATGAAAAAAGTTATTTTATCCCTATTGACGATTGCTATTGCAACAACAGTATCGGCACAAGAGCAAAAAAAAGAGTATCCTAAGCCAGAAAAAATGAATCCAGGCATGACGGAATTTTGGACTCCACAACCTAAAATAGTGACACCTGGTGATAGTGACAATAAGTTCTGCACTGCTCCCTCCGATGCCATTGTTTTGTTTGACGGCTCAAATTTGAATGCATGGAAGAGCAATCGTAGTGGTGGTGAAGCAGATTGGACAGTTCACGATGGTGTATTTACCGTAGATAAAACTAAAGGTGATATTATTACCAAGCAGTCTTTTGGTAGCTTCCAGCTTCATATAGAATGGTGTGTACCTGAAAATATTACAGGTACAGGTCAAGCACGAGGCAATAGCGGTGTTTTCCTACAAAATAAATATGAGATTCAAATATTGGATAGCTATAACAACGAAACTTACTCAAATGGTCAGGCAGGAAGTGTCTATAAGCAGGTGATTCCTAAAGCCAATGCTATGCGTAAACCTGGCGAGTGGAATGTCTATGATATAATCTACAATGCACCGGTGTTCAACGCAGATAGCACCTATAAGGTTCATCCGACGGTTACTGTTATTCAAAATGGAGTCGTGTTGCTTAACCACTTTGTAATTCAAGGAACAACCGAGTATATCGGACATCCTCGTGTAATACCTCATGGAGATGGTCCTATCCGTTTACAGATGCATGGAGACAAAAGTGAGCCTATCAGCTTCCGTAATATTTGGTTGAGAGAACTATAAGCAAAAAGAAACACAAAGGCTAACATCAATGAGAGAAAACAAAGTATCTAAATCGGTTGTTACTTCTAACAAGTTTACGATTCAATTTGTATGTTGTCTATTGGTACTGCTATGCTGTAGTTGTAACTCTCCACTTCAAAAAGATCCTTCAAGCTGCACCAAACAAGATTATTATGTGGCTGCTTTTATCTGGCCATCCTGCCATGATGATTCATTGGCACATGTCCATTTGTGGTCTGAAGGAAATGGAGAGTGGGAAGTCATTCAAAAAGGGGATCCTCGTTTTGAAGGACATTACCAACCCAAACAACCTTTGTGGGGATATGAACACGATGATGACCCGAAAGTTGTTGAACGTTGGATTGATACTGCACTGAAGTATGGAGTGAATACGTTTATCTATGACTGGTATTGGTTTATGGATTATCCCTATTTAGAGGGAGCTCTCAATAATGGTTTCCTAAAAGCCTCCAATAACGAAAAGATGAATTTTTACATCATGTGGGCCAATCATGTGGTGGAGAAGAATTACTGGAATTATCATCGATATG
>JAFYOM010000244.1 GCA_017560165.1 Parabacteroides sp. | reverse complement strand
TATGGTTGTCTTACCACTACCTACTGATCCTGAGATCTTCCATAACCCATGCATATCATTAAAGTTTAACTCTAATGTATCGTAGATGGACTTAAAATTCGTTATCTTTATCTTTGTAATCTGCATAATAGGTAAAAAAAGGATGTGATCAATCACATCCTTTGAAAATATTTAATTAAAGTATTTAACCGGATCTTTCAAACCATTTGCTTTAAAAGCATCAATTCGTTCTTTACAGGTTCCGCAACATCCACAAGATTCTCCTTTTTCATTTGGATCATAACATGAATGAGTATTTTTCAATATTTTATTCATCTCTGATTTCTTTAACCCCAAAGTTTTCATTGCTGTTAATCCAGCCCCCAATACTTCAGTTTTCGAATTATCTACAAATGGTGCTATATAATCAACCTTTTCCGATCCCCAATTAGATATTTTGAAGAGATGTTTCGCTGCTTCCTGTGATTCTTTAGTTGTATCTGGATATAGTGTATGATCTCCAGCATGAATACCTAATGCAATTACTACATCCCCATCTACCTTAGACCAAGATAGTGCTTTCCCATAAATAATTGAACTAAAAATCACGTTACGATTTTCCACAACAGTCGATTTCATGTTCTCCTGGTCATAGTCCGCTTTAGGAATATCTTGATTTGTATTCTTGTTTAAACTACTTACTGAATCCGAAAATACATCGCGTAAGTTAATTACTTGCAAATCGATTTTAAATCCTTTGGCTTGAAAAATTTTGATATTTTTCTTTAACTTCTTTAATTCTACATCATGTTTTTGGCCATAATCAAATGCATAAGCTCTCACTTCATACCCTTGTGCCAATAAATCTAATGCTAAGCAGGTGGAATCTAATCCACCTGACATACTAATAACTGCTCTCATTTAAATTTCGTTAAAATCGTAAAACTCACGAGGTTCATCAGATAACTGTACTTTTCTACCATCTTTTGTCATCCACTGACCTTTCAAGATAATATCTAAAGTCTCACCATTTTCATCAACCTCATAACTCCATTTTTGATCTTCACAATCGATCATAGTATTCATCTCCAATGCATCTTCAAGTAATTCAGTTGACAAAAATTCGACTTTTAAACGACGGATAGTCATTCTCTTAATGTCCTTGAATTTGATAACTTCGTATGCATGGATGTCACCACCATCTTCTACGTTTGCATAGAAATGATCCATTCCTAAAATGTGAGCAAATTGGTATTGTTTGATAAATTTTTTAATTAGCTCATTTGTCTCACGAAGATTTTTAAATTCGGTCATACTATGACGCGCTAATACATTTCGTTCTTGTTTGACTATTTCTGCGAGTGCGTCTCTCTTTACCATAAGACCATCGATCACATCACTGAGTTGCTTTGCAGTCTCTTTTAGATTTTCTTCGTACTTCAAAGCTACTTTTGATCTCTTAACTGATGTTTTTGATTTGATATTTTCCATATTTTAAACTATTTTCTGAGAGAATATATCAAATCGTGTGAAAAAATTTATTAAAAAAAGAAAGATCCCGAAGGATCTTTCTTAGATTTGTTTGAAAATATCATCAATTTCAGTATCACTAAGTGGCTCTACAAATACCTCGAAATACCCAGTGATTTCATCAAGTTGTTTTTCTGGATATCTGAATATATAATGCAAACCATCTTCCTCACAGAATACTATATGACCATAATCATATTTGTATATATTAATATTCTTCAATTCCTGTATGGTCTTAACCTTATCTCTATCAAAATTTGGCATTTGACTACCAAATTTTATACTTTCACCAATTACCGGCATGATTACGCGAATGTGTATTTGAACATATCCTCATTGGCTGATGCATTCTCTGCTATAAATATTGTATAAACGATATCATCAATCGTTATAGTATATTCTGGGTTATATATTCCAGTCACAACACCCAAGTCGTCTGTGATCACTACTTTTTCATCTCCCTTGTCAACTTTGAGTCTATCCTCGGGTAGTAATACTATAGGGAATGATGTCGGAACATTCTCATCAGCTGTGATGAATCCATACACTCCTAGCGGATCTTGGTTGAGTTTTAGTAATTTACCAGGTTCAGCAATTACTGGTACTTCTTGATCACCAGTTTCAATACCTTCAGTTAATAAGGATTTGATTGTTGTTGGTAAATGTTTAATATAATTATCAATAATTTCTTGATCCCAAGTAGCTAAGATTTCGTCATTATGTTGAATTAATACTGATCCTACGTACACTGGTCCACCTACCATATCTACGTATAATGGATTAGAAACAGTCTCAGTCTTACCATTCAATCCGTTATATTCAGCCATGACTCTAAATTCAGTATCTTTTTGAATATCACAGGAATATTCTCTGACATTTCCATCCAATTCTATTTTCTCGTCGTTGATAAAAATAGTTAATTTATCCACATTATCTAGTACCGAATCACCGTATTTGATCTCCCAAGACAACTTAGCCGCACCGGATTCGGTAGTTACTATCTTATTTGACATATTTTTCTGTTTTTTTAATAATAATACTCTACAATGAATAAAAATAAAAATCCAGGATCAGTCTGACCCTGGATTAAAGCAATGTATGTATATATTGAAAGGGAAGTGCTTACATTATAGATGTTTTTAAACCTCCTGTTTTATACAGTGTTAGTCTATGAACCATCTTACCTGCACCACGAGCCGGTTCAATATGAGTATCCAGTATAATCATTTCGTTATCGATAATCTCATCTGAGTTATTAGATTCGTCACATACGTTTAAGAAATCATATACACCACCGTTATTTTGTACTGTTTCTAGAATTGCATCTGCTTTAGCTTTGACAGTATCACGAAGTGTCTGTGTATTTAATTCCCAATGATAGTTCTCCAACATAGCCTGAATCTCATTCTGTAAGAAAATAACTAATTCTCTAACATGGATCTTAGAAAGAGCTGAAACTGGGTTTTGTTTAGCAGTCTGATTAGAATTGATATATGTACCTTTACGAGGAACATATATGATTGCATTTACACCCATCGGTTCTAATACATTTAAGTCAGTCCGGTCAAAGTTATAATCCGGTCCAATCAATCCTGTTTCTGTGATTCTTCCATGAGTCGGTCCAGCTACGATATAATATGGTTGTCTAGATGACCATTTATTCATAAAGTTATTTGATACTAATGCTGCTGAAGGAATTACACTCTTAATAGTTCCGTCAGAAATAACTAATTGTGTAAAAAATCCACAGTATGATGCACCATTTACTTCAGAAGGCAATGAGTATTTCTCAGCAATTTTGCTGATTGAAAATCTTTTAGTATCTCCAACAACTTCCATGAAATCTGAATCATTCACAAAAGATTGCATTGGTGGGAAATTCAAAATAGCAAATGCGTTATCTTTAGCCTTTGCAATCGAAGCTAAGATAGATTTGTATTGAGGTGCATTAATGTAAGATTGGAAGGTATCAACGATATAATGATATTCTACATCTACTCTATTTGTCAATGCTTCTCGTAATCCTTTCTCCTGACTTAAGAAATTAAATACTCTTTTTTGTAATTCAATACCGGCTACACTTCTATCGATAGATGTATAAACATAACCCTGTAAATATATAGGTTTAAGAGCTAAATTCGGTGTACTACCGTTATTAAATACATAATATTTATCGTCAATAGACCATAACATTCTTGGAAGTGCATTTGAACCTTCAGCTAAGGCAGTAGTAGTTTCTGCAATTTCTCCATTCATCTCTAAAGTCACATCAACTGACATTACTGCTAATTCATCTAATAAATCACTATCCAAATGCATTAAACATTTATGTGCATTATAGTCACTATTGAATACAGTATCTAATGAAATATATTCTCCATTCATATCTTTGAAGAATGGAATGGTTACACCTTGATAGCGTCCAATAAAATTGCTATTCGGGTCGTTTGCTAACGCATCCAATACATCTCCCTCTTCTCCATATACGTTTGTATAACTAGTTTTTAATGCTCCATTTTCGAAGTAGTTAGACAAAATTCCGTTTTGTAGATGTTCGGTAAACTCTCCTCTAAATACATATACTTCTGCGAAGAATTCTTTTACCTTAGAATCAGTTAGATTTTCTAAGTATTGTGGAATCTCCTCTCCCAAATTTGTAAACCACTCACGAATAGTGATGTTGTAATTATTAGGACGATGAGGACGGATGAAGAATGTACAAGAATTTTCTTTTACATCAGTTGCAAAGATGTTGATATATTTATTAGTCGGACTAGGAAGATCTTCGTCATTTAATGACCAAAATCTATTGGTATTATATAGATTTCTAACTAAATATTTGTTAATATTTTCTACCGGTATGCCGCTTTCTGTTAAATCCACTGCATCTAAAGCTGCGTATGAGACTGATTCGTCGTTTCCGAACGGTTTAATGTTCATAGCTAGAATTGGACCAGACGTTAATGCTTGTTTTGCTAAACGATGAAAGAATACAC
>JAFYOM010000243.1 GCA_017560165.1 Parabacteroides sp. | reverse complement strand
AGTATTTGTTTTGTTTCAAGTACTTGATAGCGATTCTGAAGAAGATAAAGTAGCTAAAAATCAAATAACTCTTTATCCTTATATTGAGTTAACAAAGTAAGTCAAAAGTTTCGTCACATAACAAGAAAAGGAGAACGTTGTTAAAATGTTCTCCTTTTTTGAAAAAAGTTGTATTTCATTGCAGCGTTTTTCTATCTTTATGCATCTATATTTTTATCAGGTTTAATATTTAACAGATACAATTATGAAAAAGGATTTGATAAAACTGCTATTACTCGGCATCGCTTTTAGTCTTTTTAGCTGCGAGAAAGCAGATAATGAGTTTGATTATCCAATATGTTTAAATGAGTCTTATGTTAACCATTTATATATATCGGTGGTAGATAAAAATGGGAATGATTTATTAGACATCAATAATCCAGATAGATTAAGAGCTGCTCTATTAGATGTTTCTGTCGATAAAAGTTTAAAGGTAAATGAGACACTCGGGAATTTAAATATCGATACGCATATTCCTTTTTTACATGCTTGGAAGACTTTTGATTATTATCGAGATGGAAATACCGGCTCTTATCTGTTAGATTCGATCTATAACAAAGATAACAGGTATCCGGTGGCATCGTATTTAAAAGATTGTTCCGCTACACAAGCTTATAATTTTGAATCTATAGTTCGATCTTTTAAAGATCTACCGAAAAGACATAACATACCCCCCCAATGGTTACAACGAAATATATGGGCTCTATTTCAAAGCGAATATTTTGATGAGAACAATGAATTAATCTCTGCGCTTACCATCGAAAAGCAGGATGGGACTCTTAGTGTTGATACATTCCGCACAGTATGGGAAGATATTCCATTCGGAGATGGACATACATGGAGACGAATAAAGAAGTTGTATCTGAATAATGAGTTGAAATGGGATTTTGAAAAAGATGGAGTTGCGATTCATAATAAGATTCATGATGATTTCCATAATAATAGATCCGAATTAATATGGAACTGGGGAGTGATTTTACAAGAAATCCCTTACATTACTTTAGTCAAATAATCATTTTTTTACATCGGAGGTAATTGAGATTACATCGGACCTATTTCAAATTACATCGGAGGTAATTGGATATAAAAAGAGGCTGTCTCAAAATGAAATAAACCCCAAAGTTTGGATGAAAAACTTTGGGGTTTATTTTATGCGTAAGAAACAGTTTTTAAGCTAATCCGTTCAACATGCCGTAAAAATACATTGGTTTAAGGAAATAAACTTTCAGTAACCAAGCAACCCATTGCTCTTTGGACATATCTAACAGAGAGAATGGGAAAGAGACTGCTGCCTCTTTATTGTAATCAAATTCACAAAGAAGAACATGGCCGTAATCTGTTACGATTGGACATGCAGCATATCCGTTGTATTTTTCTGTAGGTTCTTTTCCTTCCATGATTGAAATCAAGTTCTTTGCTGCAATAGGTACTTGCATGCGGATTGCAGCAGAAGTCTTACTGGTAGGGATACCGGCAACATCGCCTAAAGAAATGATGTTAGGATAGGTCTTATGTATCAAAGTTTCTTTGTCAACCATAACCCACGCATCTGCTGCCAATTTACCTTCTGTCCAACCTAAACCTGCTTCACGAACAAAGTCCGGTGCTGACATAGGGGGAGTAAAGTGAAGGAAGTCATAATCCTCTATAAATGGAGTATGTATTTTTTGATCTCCAACCGTTTCAATCTTTTCAAAATGTACCTGTTTCGTTGCTGTATCAACCCCTTTAACGCGTACATTCAAGTTGATAGGGATATTACGCTCTTCGTAGATTTCTAACAAACGAGGAGTGAAAAATGGAACATCGTATAGCTGTTTGGAGGCTGTATAGAAATTTAAATCTAATTTATCACGTGTTCCTTGTTTACGACTATGATGTTCAGTTAATAAACATATTTTTTTGGGAGCTCCACCACATTTATGTTTTGTATAGGTATCTGTATAGATCCCTTTACCTCCTGTTTTTGCAAACTCTTGAATCGCTTTCCATGTTTTTTGTGCTCCTTCAAAGTCATAGATACAGTGGGCATTCCCTTGACCTAAAGTTTCTTTGGTTATACCTTCTACCTTCGTCCAGTTGATTTGTAACCCAGGTGTTAAAACCAAAAAATCATAGTTTATTTTACCATTACTTTGAGTTGTGATTTGATTCTGAACAGGGTCGATTGCAACGACAGAATCTTTTATCCATTTGATATCATTAGGTATACAATCTGCCTGTTTCTTCCATACTTCATCCGGTTTATAAACACCGGATGCTATTAGTGTGAAGCCCGGTTGATAGTATTGACGATCACTCGGGTCGATTAATGTAATGTCTGGAGTGTTTAACCATCGTTTAAGTCTGGCTGCCATGCTGATTCCGGCAGCACCACCACCTATAATGACGATTTTACCTTTTGCATTACTTGAGAAAGCTTTGGCTTTTTGTGTTCCGGCTGCAGTTAATAAACCTGCCATAGCCATCTGTTTGAAAAAATGACGACGATCTATCCCCTTTTTCTCAAAAGTTTTCAGTTGCTTTTCTATTTGTGGATTCATTATAGATATAAGTTTGATTAATGAGTAAAAAGGCACGGATTACACGTGGGGTAATCCGTGCCTTTCTTGTCTACAAATATAGGAAAATATTGATTATTTGTATTCTTGCCAGCTCTTAATTTGAATATCCTCTTCAGTCATATTGCAGAATGCACTAATAAATGCACTTGCTAAACGAGCATTTGTGATTAATGGAATATTATGGTCAATAGCTGCACGACGAATCTTGTAACCATTTGTTAATTCACGTTTGCTGTGATCTTTCGGAATGTTTACAACTAATTCGAAGATGTGTTGGCTGAACATTTCCATGATATCCAAATCTCCTTCTTCATCTGGCCAACAAACCGCAGTTGCAGGTATACCATTTTCATTTAAGAATTTAGCTGTACCGGCTGTTCCATAGATATTGTAACCCTTAGCAGTCAACAACTGACAAGGTTCTAATAGTTCTGCTTTGTTTTTAGCTGCACCGGAAGATACCAATACGTTTTTCTTAGGAATACTGTTACCTACGGCAATCATGGCAGATAGAAGAGCTTCATTGAAGTCATCTCCAATACAACCTACTTCACCGGTAGAGCTCATGTCTACTCCTAAAACAGGGTCTGCTTTGTGTAAACGTGCGAATGAGAATTGAGATGCTTTTACGCCAATCCAATCGATATCAAATGCACTCTTATCTGGTTTGGAGTAAGGAGCATCCAACATAATACGAGTGGCTGTTTCGATGAAGTTTCGTTTCAATACTTTAGATACAAATGGGAAACTTCGAGAAGCACGAAGGTTACATTCGATTACTTTAACGTCGTTATTTTTAGCTAAGAATTGAATATTGAATGGACCACTGATATTTAATTCTTTTGCAATCATTTTACTTACTTTCTTGATACGACGTGCTGTTTCAAAATAGATCTTCTGAGCAGGGAATACCAAAGTCGCATCACCAGAGTGAACACCCGCAAATTCGATGTGTTCAGAAATGGCATACTCAACAACCTCACCATTCATAGCAACCGCATCAAATTCGATTTCTTTAGCACCTTGTAAGAATTCAGAAACAACAACTGGGTATTCTTTTGAAACTTTAGCTGCTAAATCTAAGAATTCGATCATCTGTTCTTTAGTATGGCAAACGTTCATTGCCGCTCCTGAAAGTACATATGAAGGACGAATCAAAACAGGGAAACCTACCTTTTCGATGAAGTCATCGATCTCTTCCATACTAGTTAATTCGGCCCAACGAGGTTGATCGATACCTAGTGTATCAAGCATTGCTGAGAATTTATGGCGATTTTCTGCACGGTCGATACATAAAGGAGAAGTTCCTAATACAGGTACATTCTGACGGTATAGTTTCATCGCCAAATTGTTTGGAATTTGACCACCTACAGAAACGATTACCCCTTTCGGTAATTCTAAGTCGATGACGTCTAATACACGTTCAAAAGAAAGTTCGTCAAAATATAGACGGTCACACATGTCGTAGTCTGTAGAAACTGTTTCTGGGTTATAGTTGATCATGATAGACTTATATCCCAATTTACGGCTAGTTTGTGCTGCATTAACCGAACACCAGTCAAATTCTACAGAAGAACCAATACGGTAAGCACCTGAACCTAATATGATTACACTCTTCTCGTTTGGATAATAAGTGATATCGTTTGCACTACCATCATAAGTCATGTAAAGGTAGTTTGTTAATTCAGGATGTTCAGAAGCGATAGTATTGATACGTTTTACGGTAGGTAAAATGCCTAATTTTTTACGTAGGTTACGAACACGAATGTTTTCTTTCTCCATATTTGCTTGTGGATTTTCAACATATCGTGCAATTTGGAAGTCAGAGAATCCTAAACGTTTTGCTTCTTTTAGTACCTCTTCTGTAAGATCTTCAATCTTGTTGAAAGAAGAAAGAACTTTAGTATAGTCTACGATGTTCTTAAGTCTTTCAAGGAACCATGGGGTAATTTTAGAAAGTTGATGAATCTGATCAACTGTATATCCTTTTTCAAAAGCCTTTGCTACAGCAAAAATACGTAGGTCAGTAGGATTAGCTAATGCATCATCCAAGTTTTCAAATTCAACATCATTGTTACCAACGAAACCATGCATACCTTGTCCAATCATACGTAAACCTTTTTGCATGATTTCTTCAAAGCTTTTTCCGATAGACATGATTTCACCAACAGACTTCATGCTTGAACCAATCTGACGGCTAACACCCACAAACTTAGTTAAGTCCCAACGTGGGATTTTAACAATCATATAATCTACTTCCGGAGCTTTGTATGCTGAGTTTGGAGTTCCCATTTCTCCGATTTGGTCAAGGCTATAACCTAATGCTAATTTTGCAGCAACGAATGCTAGAGGATATCCACTTGCTTTAGAAGCCAAAGCTGAAGAACGGCTCAAACGAGCATTTACTTCAATCACGCGATAGTCACATGTAGCAGAGTTGAAAGCATACTGAATGTTACATTCACCCACAATACCTAAGTGGCGAATTGTTTTTGTAGAAATGCCTTTTAAAAGTTCTAATTCCTTTTCTGTAAGTGAACATGTAGGAGCAACTACGATACTTTCACCGGTATGAACGCCTAATGGATCCACGTTTTCCATGCTAACCACAGTAAAGCAGTGGTCATTCTTATCACGGATAACTTCAAATTCAATTTCTTTCCATCCTTTTAAAGATTCTTCTACCAAGATCTGTGGAGCATAAGCAAATGCACTTTCTGCTAATGTGCGTAATTCAGCTTCATCTTGACAGATACCACTACCCATACCACCTAATGCATAAGCAGATCGAATCATTACAGGAAAACCAATCTCGTTCGCTGCGTTAATAGCATCTTCCATGTTTTCTACAGCACGGCTGATTGGAGTTTTTACTTCTATCTCGTCAAGTTTCTTTACAAATAGGTCACGGTCTTCTGTGTACATAATTGCTTCAACAGAAGTTCCTAAAACTTGTACTCCGTATTTAGCAAGGACGCCATTTGTATAAAGTTCTGTACCACAGTTCAAAGCTGTTTGACCACCAAAAGCTAATAAAATACCATCAGGTTGTTCTTTCTTGATAACCTCTTCAACAAAATAGGGAGTGATAGGTAAGAAATAAACCTTATCGGCTACACCTTCAGAAGTTTGAATCGTAGCAATATTCGGATTAATCAGAACTGTGCTGATTCCTTCTTCTTTCAAAGCCTTCAATGCTTGTGAGCCTGAGTAGTCAAATTCCCCTGCTTGTCCAATTTTCAAGGCCCCTGAGCCTAGAACAATAACCTTTTTGATACCACTTTTCGACATAGTAATTTATTGATTTTTTATTATATATATTTCTTACATTTTATTCGAGTATAAAAAAAATGCGTTAGTAAAAGTAACTAACGCATCCTATATAACCAAATTATAATCCTGAAAAATAAAGAAATGAGCAATATTGTCCGATGTTTTACCGGAAAAATACGTGAAATTTATTTGAGGTGTATTTTTGCTCATAAATAAGTCTTTTCAAAAACTTTGGCAAAGGTAGTGTTTATATTCTGAATGAACAAATTTGGTTTGTAAAGAATAAAAAATGATTTATCTATTTTTTAAGAGAAAATGTAAACTGTGAGTTGTGAGATTTCAACCATTTCTTATAATGATTGAAATTATCTATTT
>JAFYOM010000242.1 GCA_017560165.1 Parabacteroides sp. | reverse complement strand
CCAGGGGCTACTTTGGAACGTTCTGAAGCTGCCTTAAGTAAAGTTCAGGCTGCCATATTACCTTTAGAAGAGGTAGAAACAATTTCAACTTTGGCTGGTTATAGTTTGATGACTGAAACAGAAGGTGCAAGTTTTGGTATGGGTATGATAAACTTGAAGCCATGGGATGAACGTGAAAAAACAGTTGATGAGTTGGTTCGTGAATATACGCAACGTGTATCCCATATCAAGGATGCAGATATTCAGTTCTTCTTACCGCCAACTGTTCCGGGATTTGGTAATGCAAGTGGTTTTGAACTTCGATTACTAGATAAGACTGCTGGTACTTTTGCTGATTTGGATCGAGTTGCGACTTCATTTGTAAAGAAGTTGAATGAGGATCCACGATTGACTGGTGTTACTTCCGGATTTAATCCGAATTTCCCACAATATTTATTACGTGTTGATTTAGCAAAGGCAGCTAAGTTAGGTATCAATGTGAATGAATCAATGGAAACTTTACAATCTTATATTGGTAGTTTCTATTCTTCAAACTTCGTTCGCTTTGGTCAGATGTACAAAGTGATGTTACAAGCTGCTCCACAATACCGTATGAATCCGGAAGATCTCTTTACTTTGTATGCAAAAAATAAAGAGGGAAATATGGTTCCTTATTCTAACTTTATGACCATGGAGCGCGTTTATGGACCAAGTCAGATTACACGTTATAATTTGTTTACTTCTGCGATGATAACAGGAGAACCTGCATCGGGTATCAGTTCGGGAGAAGCGTTGACTGCTGTGGAGGAAATTGCAGCAGAAATGTTGCCTCGTGGTTATGATATCGAATGGTCGGGGGTTGCTCGTGAAGAAAAAGAGTCTGGTGGACAGTCTACTGTTATTTTTGCGATTTGTTTGATATTCGTTTATTTGGTATTAGCAGCTCAATATGAAAGTTTGTTTTTGCCGCTACCGATTATTATATCACTGCCTGCCGGTGTGTTTGGTTCTTTCTTTACGTTATATTTAGCAGGATTGGAAAACAATATTTATGCTCAGGTTGCTCTTGTGATGTTAATTGGTTTGTTAGGTAAGAATGCTATTTTGATTGTAGAGGTGGCTAATCAATGTCGAAAAGAGGGAGTTAGTATTATGGGGGCAGCACTCCAAGCGTCTGTAAGCCGTTTACGTCCGATCTTGATGACCTCTTTTGCTTTCATCTGTGGTTTGATTCCGTTGACGATTGCTACCGGTGCAGGTGCATTAGGTAACCGTTCAATTGGTACAGCTGCTGCAGGTGGTATGTTGATTGGTACATTTGTTGGTATTTTCTTAGTACCGGGACTTTATGTGATTTTTGAATCAATAGAAACTTACTTTAAAGAAAAAAAGCAGAAAGCGGAGGATAAAGAATATGAAAATGAATATTAAGATTATTGGTTGTGTAATCTGTTTTTGGATTGCGATAGGATTTTCTGGTTGTAAGGCTCCTCAGCTTGATGTAAATGGTGAGCTTGTTTCTTTATCTGAAAGCTTTGCTCCTGATACTCTTTATGTGAAACCGTTAGAGTGGAAAGAATTTTTTCAAGATAGTATTTTACAGATGTATGTCGAAATTGCTTTATTGAAAAATTATTCATTCAAACAGAGCATGGAACGTGTGGCGATGAGCCGTATAAATTTGCAAAGAGCAAAAGGGTTACTTTTACCAGATATCAATTTAAATATTGGTGCTTCGGTTAATCGTTTTGGGGAATATACCATGGATGGTGTAGGTAATAGAGAAACCAATACTCCTTCTTTGGCAAAAGATAAACATATTCCAGATCCATATAAAGATTTTGGTTTGACATTGAATTTTCAATGGGAAGCCGATATTTGGGGTAAATTAACTCGTCAGAAACAGGCTGCAACAGCTCGTTGGATGGCATCTACCGAAGCTGCTCGTTTTGCACGTTCTATCTTGATTTCGGAATTAGCAATTAATTATTATGAGTTGGTTGGATACGATAAATGTCGTGATGTCTTAAGAGGAGCACTTATCAGTGCACGTCGTTCTTTTGAATTAACTCGTCAATTGAAAAAGGAAGGTGCTGAGACTCAGTTAGCTGTTGACGAGTTTCATGCACGTGTTTTGTTGTTGGAAGGAAAGTTGTTGGAGAACGAACAAATGATTAAGGAGAAGGAACATGCTATTACTTGTTTGTTAGGTGTTTTCCCATGTGAGCTTCAACGTGTGAAGTTTGATAAGGTAATTGATGTGCCATTCCCATTATCTGAAGGTGTTCCTGCAAATTTGTTAACTTTACGTCCGGATGTACGTGCGGCTGAATTGGAATTACTTGCTTCTAAAGCTGATGTTATGTCTGCTAAAGCAGCTTTTTATCCCTCTTTGATTTTAGGAGCAGGAGGAGGTTTTAATAGTTTTGATTTGGGTAAATGGTTCACAGCTCCGGCTTCTTTGATTTATGATTTGGCGGCAGGTATCACTGCTCCAATCTTTAAT
>JAFYOM010000241.1 GCA_017560165.1 Parabacteroides sp. | reverse complement strand
TTGACAATCAAACGATTGACCAACTGCACATTACTCATTTCAAGCGAAAACAATGCTACCGGAATATTATGGTTAACCGCCATATTCTTAGCCATGGAAAGCACAAAAGCGGTCTTACCCATCGCCGGACGAGCCGCTATGATAATCAAATCCGAATTCTGCCATCCGGAGGTCATCTTATCCAATCCTTCAAAACCGGTACGTAAACCACTCAATCCATCTTTTCGGTTTGCAGCAATCTGCAACATATCAATAGCCTCTTTGATAACCGGATTGATCTGTGTAACATCCTTTTTGACATTTCGCTGAGAGATTTCAAAAAGTTTACCTTCCGCCTCCTGCATCAAATCTTCCACATCAATGGTCTCATCAAATGCTTTATCTTGTACCGTCGCCGTAAAGGTAATCAACTCACGAGCTACATATTTTTGAGCAATGATACGGGCATGATATTCTATATGCGCACTGCTGGCCACCTTGCTTGTCAACTGAGAGATATAGAAAGGACCACCAACCTCCTCCAATTCGCCTCGACGTTTCAACTGTTCGGTAACGGTCAACATATCTACCGGCTGTTGACTTACAGCCAAATCGACAATGGCTGCATAAATCTTTTCATGTGCCTTTTCATAAAAACACTCAGGCTTCAAGATTTCACAGACAATCGAATAGGCATCCTTTTCCAACATCAAAGCACCCAATACAGCCTCTTCCAACTCACGTGCTTGCGGTTGTAAACGCCCCATTTCCGGTACAACTATTGTCTTTTGCTTACTTCTTCCACCTGTATTTTTTGCTCTTTCTACCATTGTCCCATTTTTTAGACTTCAAAAATAATACATTTTCTTTATCCATCGAATATATTCTTAATGCTATCCGAAACAAAAATTCTCACTTTAATTACTTGAATAAAAGTGAGGATTTATCAATTTCAACCTCATAGGTATAGCATAATCGAATAAATCAAGGTTCAATATCTTTCACATAACGAATACTAAAAGCTGACACCCCCCATTTATTAACGGTTGCTAAATTATTACCAAAAAACCATGTATATTTATAACTAGAAGCAGGATCTACACCCGTATACATTCCATGTTTACCCATTGAATAATAAGTACTTACAAGCGTTGTATAATTATTCCCCCACCAATTATTATCAGTACAATAAATACTCATCAAGGCTCCTTCTCGTACATTAGGAGGTCTATAACCCTTAACAGATGGAACAAATGATAAATCCTCTAAATCTCTTTTCAAATCATCATATTCAGTATATTCTGTTGTTTTACTTCCTGTAATAAAACCTTTATAAGGACGACTAACTGGTGCATATTCATCACTTGGTAATAACGTTTCCGTCGTATAATAAGAACGCAAAGATCCCTCGTTTACATTTGATAAATCAAATGTGTAAATAGCATCAGTTCCACTACCTGACATACTGACAGAAATCAGTCGTTCCGGTATATATTTTGAATTTTGTTCCGGTTCTAAATTTTTTAATGCATACGCATGTTGTTCTTTAGTTACCCCTAAATTGCGCACACAACGCAGTGAATAGGTTCCAATATCTGAACCTCCCCATGCTAAATCCTGTAAATAACCACTGGTAGAGGCTCCCTCTTCCGCCCAAAGCATAATGGGATAATTTCCATAACCAGAACGTGTACTACTAACAATGTGCTCACGAAATTTCTGAGCACCCGCAAAAGGATGGCCGGCTTCATACGTTCCGGCAACCATTTTGCTCTTTAAATATAATTGTGCATCATTCGCCAACCCCATATCTCCAATAAATAACCCCAAAAGTTGTTCAATAGAGCCAATATACCAACGTAGTTCATCTTCATCTATGACTCCATTCCCATTATTATCACGATTACGCATCATTGTTGCATATAACATGGCATTATATTCCTCCTTCAGCCAATAAAGAGGATAAGTTGCTCCTATCGGATATTCATTCGGGCGTTCATAATCCAAATAGGTATCCCAACGCTTACCTCCAACAAAATTAGTACCACTAACCACCCCCCATAAAGCAGCAGTATTATACAACCCATTCAAGCGTGAGTCATTACCTTGATTTCCAACTCCTCCTCTATAACGATCACTTGTACCATAAAACCAAAGGAAGTTATTTACCGTTTCATCTTCCGTTTCACACCCCCATGCCGTCACCAAGTCCGCTTCATTGATATTATAAGGAGTTTCAATCGCACGTTGACGTATAGTAATAGCACTTCCGGTCAAGGAACTGTCTCCATCCTTACTATACTGGGCTGCACACAATATATGCATCAAGCGATTAGGTTTATTTACAAACTTTTTCCACAAAGCAGGATCTTGATTATCCGGATTCATGGGATCCGATTCATAATAGTATTCATTCACAAAAACAGTGACTTTCAAATCTCCATTTGTATCAAAAATACTTTCTTCACCTTTATTATATTTAGAAACTTCACTCTTTATTAACGTAGTAAATTCCACAACATCCATGAGAGCTTCACTTTCAGTCCCCGGATACCATCGATTATTGGAAGAATAGACTGTTCCATCCATCTCATTCAACATAAACTCAACCCATTTGTAATCCAATCCACTATAAATAGGTTTTCCTGTTTCTTTATCTATTTCAGGACTTCCTTCTCGTCCAAAAGGAGTTTTCACATACCATGTCAAAGATGATGTATTAATATCTGCCGCATTTAATGTATACACCCGTTGTCCATAATGAGCATCAAAAACAAAAGGTTCCTCTCCTGCTTTATACAACTGTCCAGAAGCACCAGGTTGCTCTTCTTGTATACCGGCAATATTATCATTCGATGTTACCACCTCTGCCTCTATATTATTAATCCCTTTAATGGTTATGGTATACGTATAATGGGTATTTCTTTCAATGTTATAGTTATCTGTACTTGAAGCAAAATCTCCTAAATGAATATGATACGTAACATCTGCTGTTAATTGTTGTTCGCCTGTTTCATTTGGATTAACGAGCATATTCAATGTTCCCTTCAATACAACATAGGTCGCATACTCAGGAGCATATTCCCATAAACCGTTTTCCATATTATAGGCTCCATCTGCATGCTTCATACGCATATCACGCATGTGATAATTCCCATTCGTACTCTTCTTGCCATTCTCTCTGTTTTCCAACATATAAAAAGAGAAGCCATCTCCCTTTTCTTCCGAAAAAGTTTCGAATTTTCGAGCCGGTAAATTAAAATATCCCTCTTCTTTCTCTTCCAACTCCGGATCTACTGTTCCTTCGATTAGTGAACAATTAACCGGTAGATTAATTACCTGCCAAGAATCCGGAACAAACTCTTTCACTTTATAAACTTGTCCGTCATTAGATACAGATCCATTAGGATCTATCTTCACATTCAACTCCACTTTTGCATCAATACGATGTAATTCTATTTTATTGCCAGGAACTGTAATCGCTCCATTGTTGGCTATGGATACTCCTGTTTTATGACCCACCATCATAAACAGTCCGGCATTACGTTCTACAATTCTCTGATTAAGCGAAACAACAACTTCTGCCAGTTCCTGTTTATTTCGAACCATGTTCAAACGTTCTTCCGAAATATTCAAGAAATTAAGGTCCAAATTGGCAATCAGATACACCTCTGCATTATTGGAAATAACAGGAACTTTCATACGAATCGTCCCTTTAGTTCTCTCACCATCGCTACTTGTCATATTTTGAACCCACCATTTTTCTTCTGTTGCAGTTTGAACAGCATTTTGTGTAGACAGTTTATCTTCTGCATCAAAATAATGGCCATATACTCGTTCGTTATTGGCAAAAATAAACACATACAGATTTTGTACGACCGATTCATATTGCAATTCATAAGTAGCACGAGTCGTGATGGTTACCTGCTCTTGATTAGGACATCCAAAAGGCAAATTTACCCATACCTCTTTATCTCCAACAATAGCTTTTTCCCAAAGTTCATCATCTACACAACCGGATAAGACTAACCCTCCGACCAACAATAAAATCCATTTATATAATACCTGTAACTTCATCATTCCTTAAAATGCTTTAAATCTAATCAAATGTTACTCCTCCCTGTATCTGTTTCCAATCGGCCACTTCAAAAGTAAAGTGTCCTAACTTTTCATTATAATTGGCCGTTATTAGGATATTTATAAGATCATTACGTTTAATAGCTGTAATAGGATTAGCTTCACCTGTTTGTTTATCTATGACAGAGATAGGAATGGTGATTGTTTTTGAAGAATTGGTTATTGGATAAAAAATAAAATTAGACGATTCATTCTTATTATTTGTGTATTTCAAATTACTATCTTCGACTACCAAATAATAAGTTGAATAATTATAATAAGAAATTCGCATAGCACTATTATTATCACTAAAAGACCAATTCTGACCGGAATCAGATAAAGAGGCACTTGAACTGATATATTTCCCGGTAGAAACAGATTTAATTTTATATGAATTTCCACTATTTTCAAATGTCCACAAATAAGGTGTTATATCTGACTTTGCAAGAATACTTTCTTCTGAACTATTATCTACAACAATTGAATTTCCATTAACATAAAGAAACCCTCCGCTATTCACTTTAAATAAAAACTGTCGGCCATTATATCGATTATTTAATGTAGTTGTACTATTTACCGTATTTTCATCATCCACAACATTGCCTCCACCATAATCAACAGTTAAGGTATAACTATATCCATTATTATTTTCACTTTCCAACAAATAACCGTCAAACAGAACCGATTCATTCACCTTCATATTATCATCAGTTCCAACAATTTTAGGAACAGTTGTTTCGCTAAAAGTATGTACAGCATCATCAGAAGTCAATACCGGAGAAACAGCAGCATTTCCTCCACTATTAAAAAGATTAACAGAACTTTGCGTAAAAGAATTGCTAAAAGTTAAATCACTCACTTCTAAATCGGCAATCGTACTCTGATTTCGAATATTGATACGAATACGCGCATACGTGCGAACTAATTCACCTTCAACCGTA
The DNA here is from genome assembly GCA_017560165.1 of Parabacteroides sp. GTDB lineage: Bacteria > Bacteroidota > Bacteroidia > Bacteroidales > Tannerellaceae > Parabacteroides. The sequence goes on along the minus strand of JAFYOM010000241.1, from coordinate 1,413 downwards.
TTCTCCCCGGGTTGTAATACAATCTCTTTTTTTAACGTTAAAGGATAAGCTGTTTTTTTATTACAAAGATAGGAATCACCATCGGAAGCAATTGCCTTATTCAATAATTCGGCAGCTGTAATTGTAGATGGATCTATTGACAATGCTCCGCTAATCCCCCCACTAGGAGGTGTTCCATAATTAGCAATCGCCAACAACTGATAATTTCCATGATTTAGATTCGTAAAAGTAACGGTTGCTTCTGTTCGGGTTGCATTGAAAAGGGTTGAATTCTCTTCTAATACTTGATAATAAACTTCGTTCGCTTCATCAATCAAGAAGACAACCAATCTGTACATCTGTCTTCCATCAACAATCTTTTCCCATTCCTCTATACTATTGTTATCATCCAAATCCTCTACACCACGTGTTTGTAATCTATCTAATGAGGAGAAAGAAAGTGTTAAAGAAGCCGAAGATAGATTCTGTTCCTTTTGCTCTTGCATTAAAGACTCCTCCTGTTCACATCCGATGATAAATAAACAGGAACAAAGAATCAGTGTCAATAGTTGTTTGAATTTCATACGTTTTCGGATTAGAGAATAATATCATAAGAAGAATCAAGTTGATTCCAATCGGCCATTTTAAGTGTTAATGTTACTTCTGTACCACTGATTGTTAATATATAGTTATATTTCTTTCCGGCTTCATAGGTTATAGCCGGAATATTTTTTTCAAAAACCATATCGGGAGCGTTATTCAATGTATAACACAAACAGAGAGAGCCATCATTTTCCTGTGGTACTATCAAAACCCAGCCATCCTGTTGGCTAAATTCATCTCCTTCTGTTGTAAGATCAAGGTCATCAACATAAAGAGAGGTTGGAGTATTAGAAAATGTAACTCCCGGATTATGCTCCCAATAATACATTTTATCAGATGAAGAGGCATATTTATGCCACACAATACTTTCCCAAGTATCCACACCATTGTAAACCAAATAGCCTGAGGTACTAAAACCTGTATCATCATCCCTTTTATTTACTAACCAACAAGAAGAGATTCCTTCACCTGTAGCCGGAGTATATCCTTCATCTGCCTGCACTTGAAAACGAATGGCAGACATTAAATGACGTAATTTCAATGTGATTGGTCTACTAAGATCATCACTGACCGTATTCACATAGGCAGAAGCGACCATCAAATCTTCCTGCATAGTTGTCGTAGTAACCGGACCTCCTTGAATCATAACTGCATTCATCTCAATCATCAAGCTTGTCATCAACTTCTGTGGGAAACATGCTCTAAAAGTATAGGTTGCACCCAACTTCCAAAATTTATCTTCACCGGGATAATTCCAATGAGTCGGATTTGAGTTATCCTTAGCCACATAAGTTAAAGGTACAGCATCAAACTCTGTCACAGTTGTAATCT
>JAFYOM010000240.1 GCA_017560165.1 Parabacteroides sp. | reverse complement strand
GATCTTCAACCAATAATCGACATCCAGACCAAATATGGATTACTCATCAATTGGAAAAGTAAGGATCGAAAAATTGATAGAACCGCACCATTATCTGAATTCTTTGAATATATAGAATCACACTATCCTGCCATAAAAGACAGATATAAGGGTCTCGGTTCTTCAGATGCTAAAGTATCAAAGGAAGTAATAATGGATCCGAAAACGAGAAGAATCGTCCGTGTCAATATGAATGATCCAGATACATTCACAAGATTATCAGCATTGGTTGGTAAAAGTAAAGATGATGTCGAAGCAAGAAAACAACTGCTTATGAATTTTAAATTCACGGAAGATATGATAGATAACTGATTTGGAGGTATTCGAAAATGTTTATGAATTATAATACAAATACGGATGTTAATGAAACCATTTTTGAAGACCTAAAGGAATATGATGAAATAACAGATCCTGAACTTGTAAAGGAGCTTGTTGGGGAACCAATCATATTGAACCATTACAGAGGTGATGAAGAATTCGAAAGATTGTTCATGCACACTGTAGATGTTGCGGCGTTGTGTTGGGGTAATGTTGATGATAAAGGAATAAAACTTCAAAGAACTCCAATACAATTTAAAGTAGATTCTGATGAAAAGGTAATGCGAGTTCTTCCACTGAACAAGTTCATGATCTCATTGGCATTTCTCAGATGTGTTATAAAATATATCGATGATCTAAATATTGATGATTTTATAATAACCGGTCAGTATTTAACAGAGAAAGATAGAGAAGCTATTCATAACAGAACTGCAAAAACATTGAGAGAATATTCACTTTCAACCAGAGAGATTAATCAGATCATGGCAAGATGTGCTCTCGATTTGAAAAATCTTAATAACGTTTTTGCATATGCTGACATGATGGTTTTCGATGCGGATAATCTATTCCTTGATCATTACAAAGCATCCAAAACAATCCGTGAGATAAATAATACAGAATATCCTCCAACTGCACAGACAGCAGATATCGTTGCTGAAAATGCAAAGAAATGTAAGGTTCTTATTGAAGAAATGACGAGATTGAACAATCCGTTATTCCGTGCAAATAAGTATGTTAAGATTATAAAGGAAAAACAGTTGGAAGAGTTATATATCAACTTTGCACAAATTCCGGATGGTGAAAACATAATACCTATCATCATGAATGGAAACGGTTTCAAAGCAGGTTATCACGATATGCCAACTTTGTATGCCGCTGCGATTGCTGCTCGTGTTCCAGATATGATGAATGGAAAGTATATGGGTAAGACGGGATATTTTGGAAGAAACATGTGGATACTTGATTATGGCACAATATCCAAAACAGTATACGACTGTGGTTCTCGAAATCTATTGCCTGTAACAATCGATGAAGTTGAACTCGAAATGAAGGAAGGAAGATTCTATTCGATGGATCCTTCTGGTGAAAGATTGCGAGTTCTTAAAAGAACGGACACACACCTCATCGGTCAAAAAGTGTATTTCAGATCCCCATGTACGTGCAATCTGTTGGAAGATTGTTGTCATACATGTTATGGAACAATCGCCCTTAAGGTTGGTGAACTCCCTGGTGGTTTCATATATACTACAGAAACCATGACCGGTATAATTGGACAGAGAATCTTATCTGCAAAGCATTTGTTAAAGACGGATTCAGAACCTGTTGAAATGTCTGGAAACTTTGAAGATTGGTTCTCATTTATCAATTCATCAATTGTTCCAAATGATACTAAAAGATTTGATATATTCATCAAAGATGATTATGCAGATAATATATCCGAAAATGTTACATTCTATATCGGTAAAGACCTTAAACCAGTTACAATCGGACATTATGCGAACGCATATATTCCAGACGATCTTATCAAAGAAATGAAAGACGTTTATATTGGTGAAGAGTTATATCACAAGATATCATCATACAAAGTTCTCGATGCTGGAATTCCACTTTGTGAAATAACACCGATCAATATTATGATGACAGCCAAGTACTTTAATCTCAATAGATTATTTGAATCTAATATGTCCAAGTATTCATCATTTGAAGAAGTTGTATCTGTTCTTACACATCTCTTGCATAAAACAATTCCAATACTTTCAGTACATGGAGAGATTATTATTGGTCATCTGGCAAGAAGACCGGATAACAAATTCTTACGTCCGAACTGGTTAAATGAGAATGAGCCTTATCAGCTGTTGAATCTGAAGGATGCTCTCAGAAATACCGAAAGTATTACCCAGGCATTGGCATTTGAAAACACTCGTCATCATCTGTTATATCCAATATTTGATGAAAGAAATAAAATAAACCGTGTAGGACCTGTGTCATTTACAGACTTCTTATTCGGTGTCGATAATATGTAATTCAAGGAGGTTTAATTATGTCACAGGATAAATCGTTGAATGATGTATGTGGCATGTGTTGTGGTATACTAAAACCGAAATTTCGAGTAATATCAACAGCGTTAGGAGAAGACTTCAACCCCACTGAAGGGGTTGACTTCTTCCTTGATCTAAATACTGTTATTACCGCATTATCCGGTTCTAATAAATTCATGTCAAAACTCCCATTTGCTGAAAATGTAGAAATGCATATAATATCAAACATTCTCGGGATATTATTACACTGGAAGAAATTTGCACGCAATCAAAATGACGCAAGATTCTTCTTAATAGTTAATGATATTGAGAATTCTGCATTGGCGGAAAAAGAAGTTATGAAATCATATCTTGTTCCTTTCGTAAATAAAATGAGTAAAGAACGATATAAACAATTCACATATTATTGGAATGAAGCTATCAAACGCATAGAAATCATTCTCAAATATATACCTGGAACATACTTTATCAGATGTGATAAATTCGATTCATATATCGTCCCAAACATAATAGATGACTATGAACATAGTTGTCGTCACCGCGTTATTGTTACGGGAAATCCATTCTTCACCAATTATGTTTATATGAAAAATACACATATAATATATTCCAGATATAATGGATTTAAAATACAACAGCTGTTTGATCCATTGATGATTGTGCAATCTGTATCAAAGATTGATGAAGAAATCATGGGAACATTTATAAAGAATAGAGTATTCTATAATATCCTATCGGAAATTATTGGGGATTTCGATCGAGGTATAATCGGACTGACACAGCTTGGATTATCAACGTTTGCTGCAGATTTATTGCGAGCTGTTGAACGACGTGAAGTCCCGGAAGATCCTTCATCTATCGAAAGTGTATTACCAGTAATAAAACCAACGTTTCATGATTATTTAAGAAAGGCATATCCATTGGTTGATATAACGCAACATTCCAATCTTATCAAACCATCCATGATTGAAAATCTGAAATCCAGACTCATTGATTTGTATGATGTTGATTCATTAGCAAAAATACAGATCGAAGGTTTTTCATTACTCGAACTATTATAAAAGAATTGGTGGGCGAAAGCCCACCTTTTTTATAATTTCATATGTATATTATTAATATGATATCAACAATAATAAAATTTTAATGATATCGGAAAGGATGTTTAATCATTATGAAGAAAGAAACAAAAGGCATGATCGTTGGAGGTTTAGCGATGACTGCCATATCGGGAGTATTCAACCCAATCATCGAATCTGGTACAAAAGCTGTTGTTGATAAGTTAACGCACACGATAGCAATCAACGATTACGCTTATGCATTGGAGGCAGGATTAGGACACTTCTTCAAAGACATTGAGGATGTGTTCTATCTCAATAACAACAACGAACCCGATTTCCGCAAAAATATTTCATATTACAACATGACCCCTACGCCCCAGAAGCAGACGATTTTCTGGGGCGGTTATCCAATAACATTTTCGATTACTGCTTCTAAAGAGGGTGAAATAAGTAGAACAGGCATGTCATTATCAACGATAAATACATCAAAAGCAATCAAAAATCTGAAGGAATTCATGAAGGAGTGCCACAAAATACAACACCAGAAAGAAATCAAAAATGTTTGTAATGATGTATCCGTGTATGGTACTGGTAGAAGATTGGAACTTGTGAGGTTCCATCTCAAACCGTTTACAAAACGAACATTCCAGAATACATTCATTCCATCTGACCAGGAAACACTCATAAAGGAATCATTAGATAAGTTCGTTTCCAAAAGAGAATGGTATAAGAATAATAACATTCCATACCATTTCGGATTCTTACTATATGGAGAACCCGGCCATGGTAAATCGGTTCTTGCTCAGGCAATTGCAGATTACATCCACGCTGAGCTCATTGTATTCCCAGGTGATGCTATCTCAGAACTGCCGAAATATATCGGTACAGATATCTACAGAGATACGGTTGATTCGTCAATATACAGAGTCGTATGTATTGAAGATGTTGACTGCGGTTTTGCCCAAGCCAGGATGACATCCGTATGGGATGATGAGGAAGAAAAAGAAGTTAAACGCAAGGTTGGTCTTGCTGAGATACTCAACTGTATCGACGGACTTCAGGCACCTCAGAATACCATATACGTCTTTACGACTAACCATATGGAGAAATTGGATCCGGCTTTGATACGTCCAGGTCGTTGTGACGTTAAACTGGAAATACCTGGTGTAAGTCGTGAGACATTCATAAAGTTCTGCAAATATCATTATGGTGTTGATTGTTCGGGTATTGAATCATTGAGAGATGATCGTATCCGAAAAGATGCAACATTTGCAGAATTACAAACAGAAGTTATGAAGGGTGCAAGTATTGCAGACCTTCTTAACATAATAGAAGATTTTACAGAGGAGGAAAAGTAAAATGAAAAAGGTGCTTAAATATTCATTCGTATTCATGGTGGGTTTTGTATTCGGTAAAACATTCGTAGAATATATAAACTCAAAATCAGTCGAAGATGATGTTGAGAATATTCCCGTTGAGTCCGATTTCTTTGAGGATGAATGTGATGACGAATACTATTATCCAATTGACGAAGATCATGAGGAATAAATGATATGAATATTAATGACGTAAATCGGTTGCTCAGAAAGTATAATCTTGATGAAACCGAATCCCTGTGCTTAGAATGTTCAGTAAAACACAAGTGCAATATGAGAAGACGCATTCGAGTAGACGAATTGGGAGAATGTTCAATTTTTGAATCTAATTCTTTGAGACAAGCAACAGTTAATCATTTATGTAATATTCAGAGTGGTATTGATTATGTGACATCGGAATATTATGATGAAATAAATGCTATAAAAGAAAATATCAATATGGCAATGAATAGAATCGGTATTTGAATTCCTTTAATTTCAATCTTTCATATATATATTATTAATATGCACACAAAACAAATATATTGTGCAATAAAATATAATGTGTAGATTGGAGTTTTAAAAATGAAAAAATTGATTAAAAATATTGAAGTTCAGAAGGCAACTTCTGAAATATTCCTCGATGCTGTAAAGTTCTTCGAGGAAGCTGGAGTTGAATTTATCAACTCTAAAAAGGATCATCAGCACTCTTTGAGAGTGTTAATCGATGATTCTTTAAATCATCCGATGATGATTACAGCTTTTTCATATTCAATGTCGAGAAATGCATTAGCTAAGTTATACGCATTATTGATAAAAGATGAGAAAATCGGCGGTAGACGCCGAGTAATATCATTGATACGTTGTATCAATGATTGTATCCGTGAAGGATACTCTAAAGGCAAATCAGTCTCATACAATATTGAGACTGGTAAATATAACGAATATTATTCCGCTGGTAAAATAGTTGGATTAATATTCAACATCGCCAAACAGGCGATAAAATATTCCCGTGGGGAATGTGAAATAGAATGTCTCGGAGATGTATATTCACTTCTTGGCGGATATGATCTCTGTAAGATGTTCTTTACGGAGGTATTTGAAGCTGTTGAAGCTTCAATACCAGAATACGGAAATGTTGCTGCGGTTACAACACTTCCAAATATAAAATGTTACACATGTAAATATTGCATGTGTAATAATGGTAGACGCATCTGTTCAAAGGTGTGTACTGCCATATCTGGAATCGATTATGATTCCAATCCAGGCAGATACACAGATGCACATCACAGAAGTGATGTAGATGCACTTGTATCTGCAATAATCGATGAAAGAATTGATAGATGCGGGGATTACTCTCCCCGCATCAAATAAGTCAGTGTAATCAAAACATCAACATACAAATCACCGTTAGTAAGGTGGGTGTGTTGATAAACAATCATCACGGACATGTGATAAAATAAAAAGAAATATCGTGGGGCGTACAAGCCCCGATTATTTCTTTTTTCTTATTTTTTGTTCGGAAACGTTTCCATAACGATACTTTGAAAGGAGTAATATCTCATGGCAAATAATAAATCTATAACAAAAGCAACATTTAACGTTCCAGATGGAACCATTGAACTTGTAACATGGGAAGAAGTCTTGAACAGACTCGATACAGGATTAACACCTGTTCTCAATGAACTTGTTAATTGTAATAACCGTTTGGAAAATATTGCGATTGAACTTGAGAGATTGGGACCAAATGAAAATAATGAGGAGGATTCATAATGAGTAATATATTTGAGAGATTATTGTCAATAATTACAACCACAAATAATCGTCTTAAACGCATAGAAGACGCCGTAAAAAATATACAACCAGGCGGAGGTGGTGGAGGAAATGCCACCATAGAAGATTATACACCAGGAAAATTCTATCCAAGAAATACACTTGTGGTAGATCCATTAACAGAAACTGTATATCGTACATTACCACGTGAAGGTTATACATCAACCACTCTCGCAAATGATATTGCAAATGAAAGAATAAAATTGGTTGGTTATGAATCTCAGATAATCAATTTAGATCATAATCCAACTCAGGAAGAAATTAATACACTTCCATCAGATGCTACTGTTCTTGTATATTCCCCACAGGATGACCCATATACACCAGCATTATCTTCAGATAATTTTAATGAATAATTTTTATTTTTCACCAAGGAGGTGATAACGTGAGTGATATTTATTTATACAACAATGAAATGTGGAAGGTAAAACATAGATTTGAATATACTGGTTCAAAAGAACAATTCCAACTTGATCCTGGTAGATATTTGTGTATTTGTAAAGGTGCTAAAGGTGGAACCACAAATGGGTACTATAACAAAGGTGGTACTTCATATGGTGTTTTGAATCTTGAATCATCTCTAACTGCATACGCAGTTGTTGGTGGAAATGGTGAATCTCCAACATATTCAGATGGTAGATATACAAAATGTCAAGGTGGATATAACGGTGGTGGAAATGGTGGAATGTCATGTAAACCAACCGATGAGAATATGGTTCCTGGACCAGGAGGTGGTGGAGCCACAGATATCAGATTAAACAATGATGATACAATAGAACAACTCGTTGCATCGTATACAATGCCAGATAATATAGGTTTGTCTCAAGTTGATTATATCCAATCCGATGGATCTCAGTATATCAATATTAATACAACCCATAAAGCAAATACTCAGATTGAATGTGTTTGTGAAGTAATATCAAATACACAACGAGCATATGAAGCTTTGTTCGGTGCAAGATATTCACCATCATCCCGTCAGATGGTTTTCTTCACCCGATTCGGTGGTAATGATATTCCATGTTATGGATGTGGAGGTTCAGAAACCAGAGGTTCTGACATGACATATAATCAAAGAATAAAAGTTGTTGTTGATTCTAATGTATTATCGTGGTATGATGGTAATGGTTCTTTGATAAATTCTATTACTGGTAATAACCAAGAAGATGGATCTGTTCCAATGTTTCTGTTTGATTTAAATAACAATGGTAATGCCGATTGGTCAAGATCAGTTGCTAAAATATGTTCATTTAAAATGACAACTGATAGATCGGAAGAGCACACGTCTGAACTCCAGT
>JAFYOM010000239.1 GCA_017560165.1 Parabacteroides sp. | reverse complement strand
TCCGGCAGAAGAATTACCCATCACACTTACCAAAAAAGTAGCAGATGGATGTACAGTAGAAAAGCTCTATGCTCAACAATTCATGTATGGTATTACTATTAAAAATATCAAACGAAGTGGAGTTGAAATTCCGGTCTTAGCTCAAACACAACTACAAGCCGGTGACACCATTCGTATTGTAGGACTCATCCAAGAGGTAAATACAGCTGCACCTCAATTGGGATATGTAGACAGACCCTCTAATAAAACAGATTTAGTCTTTGTTGGTTTAGGTATTGTCATCGGTAGTTTAATCGGAGCATTGACGCTTCATATTGGAAAAGTACCTATCAGTTTAAGTACCAGTGGAGGTGCTTTACTTTCCGGGCTTTTCCTCGGATGGCTACGTTCTAAACATCCAACCTTTGGTGGAATTCCTGAACCTTCTTTATGGATTCTCAACAATTTAGGATTAAACATGTTCATCGCAGTAATCGGTATAGTCGCAGGACCAACCTTTATCAGCGGAATAAAAGATGTAGGATTCATGCTATTCATTGCCGGTGTATTAGCGACCTCTATCCCTCTGTTTATAGGAGTATGGATGGGAGATAAAATATTCAAATTCCATCCGGCTATAAACTTAGGATGTTGTGCCGGCGGACGTACAACAACAGCTGCCTTAGGAGCTATCCAAGATTCGATTGAAAGTACACTGCCTGCTTTAGGATATACGGTGACATATGCTGTAGGTAACACCTTACTTATTTTATGGGGAGTCGTCATCGTCTTATTAATGTCTTGATCCTATTTTTATTAAACGTCTAATCATAGATAAACAATGAACAATCCAAATCAAACATGCAAGTCGTTCTCTAACGACTATGAAAAAGAGTTAGAAAAAATGAGTCCTTTTGAAATCAAGAATCAACTCATTGAAATGGCGAAAGAGGACGCCAAAAAGTCTACACATACTTTCCTTAACGCCGGACGTGGTAATCCTAATTGGATCGCAACATATCCTCGCAAAGCCTTTTTCTTATTAGGTGAATGGGCGCTTCAAGAATGTTTACGAGTGGCAAATGATCAAGTCGGAATCGCAGGTATTCCTTCCAAACAAAATATAGCAGACCGTTTCAAACAATTCGTTTCTTCACATAAGGATTGTCAAGGAGCCAAATTATTAGAAGAGACCTTTGAATATCTAATTCAAAAAGGCATTGATCCAAATGAACTAGCTCTTGAATGGGCAGAGGGAGTCATCGGTGATCAATATCCTACACCGGACCGTATATTACGTTATACAGAAATACTTATTCAAGACTATCTATCACAAGAGATGAGAGGTTGTAAAGAGAACAATATAGATAAATTCGATCTTTTCGCTTGTGAAGGTGGTACGGCCGGAATGTGTTACGCTTTTGACTCTTTGCAACAAAATAAATTATTACAAAAAGGGGATTGCATAGCACTTATGACACCTATTTTCACTCCATACATTGAAATACCTAAACTGGAACGATTCAATTTCGATGTCATAGAAATAAGTGCCAACAAAGTAAATCAGGAGGGATTTCATACATGGCAATATACAGATGAAGAGATTGACAAATTACGTGACAAACGTGTTAAATTACTTTGTTTGGTAAATCCTAGTAATCCTCCCTCTTACACTCTTTCACATCATACTATAGATCGTATTGTTGAGATTGTTAAAACAGATAATCCCAATCTGATGATTATCACAGATGATGTGTATGGTACATTTGTAAAAGACTTTCATTCATTAATGTACGAACTTCCGGAAAACACGTTATGTGTTTATTCATTCTCTAAATATTTTGGAGCTACAGGATGGAGGTTAGCTGTCATAGCTACTCACAAAAACAATATATTCGATCGTATGATAAAAGAGTTACCCCATACAGACAAACAAGCCTTGTCTAAACGCTATGGTTCATTATCTCTTACTCCTGAAAAATTAAGATTCATAGATCGATTAGTAGCCGATAGTCGATTAGTCGCTTTAAATCATACAGCAGGCTTATCAACTCCTCAGCAGATACAAATGTCACTCTTTGCTGCTTTTGCTCTATTGGATAAACAAAATGCATACAAAAGCAAAATGCAGTCAATGATTACCTCCCGTCTTGAAGCATTGTGGAAAACAACAGGTTTTACTTTAATTCCTGATGAATTGAGAGCCGGTTATTATTCTGAAATTGATATCATGGTTTGGGCACATAAACTGTATGGAGAAGATTTCTGTAACTATTTAAAAACTCACTACGAACCGATTGACTTTGTCATACGTCTAGCGAAAGAGACAGCAATTGTTCTTCTTAACGGAGATGGCTTTGATGGTCCACTATGGTCTGTACGAGCTTCACTCGCCAACCTTGATGAACAATCCTATCTTCAAATAGGAACAGCCATTCGTAAAATATTGGATGAATATTACACAATCTATTTAAGTCAAAAATAAATTGTTCTTTAAAAAAACATCAAGGGCTTTGGATAAAATCCAAAGTCCTTGATATTATCTCATCACTGAATCCACTCTCAAGATCAGGCAATTCCCAATAATTCGATCTCAAAAATAAGTGTAGAGCCACCGGG
>JAFYOM010000238.1 GCA_017560165.1 Parabacteroides sp. | reverse complement strand
TGTACTTCCCATATCTTTGAAATGATAGTTTAATCCTCCATCATAAGGTATAGCTGGAGTTTCTGCAAAGAGATCATTCTTAGTGGTCAGCTTAATTCCGGTATGATTGATTGGTTTTCCTCCGTAAAAAACACTGGCCAAATACATTTCTCCCTTTTCATTTACACCGGAACGGATATAACAACGTTGGATATTTTTCTCTATTGTTTGTTGTTTAGAAACATAGTTGCCAATTTCATTATATGCAGAATCTTTCTCAAGGTTGAAGTTCTTTTTAAGTATTTCCAACTCCTGTTGTTTAATGGGAAGCAGACTGTCACAAAACGCTAAATTACGTTCAGATTCCTTCTGTTCTACCTGGCGCATGAGAGTAAGTCCTTCCCTGATTATTTTGAATTCTTTGGGATATAGGATGCGAATACTATCTATTTCGCTTTTTGCTGCAAAAAATTCGTTTCGTTCATACATGCTTCTTGCATTATCCAATCGTGCTTGAGCCGCTTTTTCATTGTTATTGCAACCTGTTAATACTAAGGAAGCTAACGCAATACAGATTATGTTCTTTTTCATGCTTAATTCGATTCTTTTATTTTGTCTCAAAAGTAGGCATAAAAACTGAAAGAAAGGTGATTCTATTTTATTTAATTATCTTTGCAGTTTATTTATCGGAAGAGGTAAATGACTTATGTATATAGAACAAGAAGATATATTAAAACATATTTCAGCTAAACCGTTTCATTTAATATCTGAAGCAGCGGAAGAATTAGGTGTTGAAGCGTATGTGATTGGTGGCTATGTGCGAGATATTTTTTTGCATCGTCCATCCAAAGATATAGATGTTGTAGCGGTTGGTAGTGGAATTGAATTGGCTAAGTTGGTAGCCAAGAAATTAGGACGAAGAGCCAATTTATCTATATTCAAGAACTTTGGGACGGCTCAAGTAAAGGCTGGAGATTTGGAACTGGAATTTGTTGGAGCACGAAAAGAATCTTACACACATGACAGTCGTAAACCGATTGTTGAGGATGGTACATTGGAAGATGATCAGAACCGTCGGGATTTTACTATTAACGCATTAGCTTTGTGCTTAAATAAAGATCGATATGGAGAGTTAGTCGATCCTTTTGGAGGGTTGGATGATATGGAAGACCTTATAATCCGTACACCGCTTGATCCGGATATTACCTTTAGCGATGATCCATTACGAATGATGCGTGCGGTACGCTTTGCTACTCAATTAGGTTTCTTTATTGATTCGGAAACTTTTGAAGCGATTGAACGTAACAAGGAACGTATCTCCATTATATCTAAAGAACGTATCGTTGATGAGTTAAATAAAATAGTTCTTTCTCCTAAACCTTCTATTGGTTTTGATCTGCTGGAACGTTGTGGACTTCTTTCGTTGATATTTCCGGAACTACATGCCTTGAAAGGGGTGGAAACTAAGGAGGGAATTGGACATAAGGATAATTTTGCTCATACTTTGATGGTATTGGATCGGTTGAGTAAAACGACTGATAGCCTATGGCTTCGTTGGAGTGCTCTTTTTCATGATATTGCAAAGCCGGTTACTAAACGATTTGATAATCGTTTAGGCTGGACTTTCCATAACCATAATTTTATTGGTGAGAGAATGATTCCCGGTATCTTTCGTAAAATGAAATTACCGATGAATGAGAAGATGAAGTATGTACAGAAGATGGTGAACTTGCACATGCGTCCGATTGTGTTATCGGATGATGAGGTGACTGATTCTGCCATTCGTCGACTTTTGTTTGATGCCGGTGATGATATAGATGATTTAATGAAGTTATGTGAAGCAGATATTACCAGTAAGAATCCGGAGAAAGTACGTCGATTCCTGGCTAATTTCCAAAAAGTTAGAGGGAAGTTGGCAGAAATAGAGGAAAAGGATCGAGTTCGTAATTTTCAACCTCCTGTTACCGGCGAAGAGATTATGGAAACATTTGGTTTGCCTCCGTCACAACCGGTTGGTGTATTAAAAGAGGCGATAAAAAATGCTATTTTAGATGGAGTGATTCCCAATGAACATGAGGCTGCTCGTGAATTTATGCTTCAACGGGCAAAAAAAATGGGATTAGAACCTCTCATTAAGAAGTAAGATAACAGAAATATGATTTATAGAAAAAGGGTTCATGTCAAACATGAACCCTTTTTTTGACCTATTTCGTACTATTACTATACAATACCTTGCGCCATCATCGCTTTCGCAACCTTCATGAACCCGGCAATATTGGCACCTTTTACATAATTGATGTAATTCTCTTCTTGGCCATGATCTACACATTGTTGATGAATTGCACTCATGATTTGATGTAATTTTTCATCAACTTCTGCTGCGGTCCAAGAGATATGCATTGCATTTTGAGTCATTTCTAATCCGGATGTTGCTACACCACCTGCATTTACAGCTTTACCTGGAGCAAAGAGTTGTTTATGTTCGATGAATAAATCAACAGCTTCTGCTGTACAACCCATATTGGAAACTTCAGCTACGCATAATGTCTTATTGTCAATCAATTTACGAGCATCTTCTGCATCCAATTCATTTTGAGTAGCACATGGAAGAGCGATGTCTACTTTTTGTTCCCAAGGTTTCTTTCCTGGATAGAATGTAGCACCGGGGAATTCATCAACATAAGGAGCAACGATGTCATTTCCGGAATTTCTTAATTCTAACATATATTCAATCTTTTCTCCTGCAATTCCATCCGGGTCATAAACATAACCATCCGGTCCGGAAATTGTTACGACTTTGGCTCCTAATTCGGTCGCTTTTTTAGCAGCACCCCATGCTACATTTCCAAAGCCGGAGATTGCAACTGTTTTTCCTTTGATGTCAATACCGTGTGTCTCTAACATTTGATGAACGAAGTATAGCGCACCATATCCGGTAGCTTCCGGACGTAATATGGAACCTCCAAATTCCATACCTTTTCCGGTAAATGTACCAGTGTTTTCACGTGCAAGTTTTTTATACATACCATACATATAACCTACTTCACGTCCACCAACACCTATATCACCAGCGGGAACATCTCTATCCGGTCCTAAGTTACGCCATAGTTCCAAGATGAAAGCTTGACAGAAACGCATGATTTCAGCATCGCTCTTACCACGAGGAGCAAAGTCAGATCCTCCTTTACCACCACCCATAGGTAAAGTTGTCAAGGCATTTTTAAATGTTTGTTCGAAACCTAAGAATTTAAGAATAGATAAGTTTACAGAAGGATGGAAACGAATACCTCCTTTATACGGACCTATTGCATTATTGAATTGTACACGATAGCCTAAGTTAACCTGTATTTCTCCTTTATCATCAACCCAAGGTACACGGAATGTGAAAATACGTTCCGGCTCAACCAAACGTTCGATGATTTTTGCTTTCTCGAACTCTGGATGTTGGTTGTATACATCTTCAATGGAAAGAAGAACCTCTTTTACGGCCTGCAAATATTCCTTTTCACCTGGATGTTTTGCCTCCAATGCTGATAAAATGACTTCAGTTTTCATAGTATAAATTTCTTTTTAGGATAACATTCAATAATGCAAAAATAAGGAATCTGTTGAGCTGGCAAAATAATCTACTCGCTTTTTAATTGTTTTTTCTTACTTTTGGGGGGTTAATAGATAAATCGCCATGAGTGGAATACCTGATTTTAAAAACTTGGTGCTTAGAGACACTGCGTTTGCTAATTTAATGAATAAGCGAATCTATAATGTATTGCTTATTGCTACGAAATATGATGCCTTCATGTTGGAAGATGATGGGCGTGTTGATGAACAAATCTTTAATGAATATACTGCGCTTAGTCTTCGCTATCCTCCTCGTTTTACGCAGGTTACCACAGAAGAAGAGGCCTTTGCTGAATTGAAAAATCGTAATTTTGAGTTGATTATCTGTATGCCTAATATGGATAATCGAGATATTTTTGCTGCAGCAAAGGGTATTAAGGTACATTATCCGGATATACCGATTGTGGTGTTGACCCCTTTCTCAAAAGAGGTTTCCAAACGAATTGCCAATGAAGATTTGAGTGCGATTGATTATGTATTCAGTTGGTTGGGAAATACCGAATTACTTCTTGCTATAATTAAGTTGATAGAAGACAAGATGAATGCTCCTGAGGATATCGCCAGTGTCGGAGTTCAGACTATTTTATTGGTTGAAGATTCGGTCCGTTTTTATTCTTCAGCTTTGCCTCATCTTTATCGTTTTATCTTGGAACAAAGTCGGATGTTTGCCAAAGAGGCGTTGAATGAACATCAGCGTACGCTTCGTATGCGTGGACGTCCTAAAATTAAGTTGGTACGAACCTATGAAGAGGCTGTACGTGTTTTTGACCAATATCGAGATCATATATTGGGGATTATTTCAGATATGAGCTTTATGCGAGATGGGAAAAAAGATCCCTATGCCGGATATAAATTTGGTCGCTATGTTCGTAAAACCGGATTAATTATTCCTATTATCATGGAATCTTCA
The DNA here is from genome assembly GCA_017560165.1 of Parabacteroides sp. Lineage (GTDB taxonomy): Bacteria > Bacteroidota > Bacteroidia > Bacteroidales > Tannerellaceae > Parabacteroides. The sequence goes on along the minus strand of JAFYOM010000238.1, from coordinate 2,813 downwards.
GAGGCGTCCAATCATGTTTATGCAAAAGAATTAGGGGCCTCTTTTATCGATAAAAACTCAAAGAGTTATCCTCAAGATTTAAAGAAAAAAATCATGCAGCGTTTTGGTTTCGGAGATTTTGTAATCTTGAATCCGCAAACGAAAGAGGAGATTATGCGTATTCGTAATTTGAAAGATTTGCAAAAAAAGGTTTTTCAGATTCCGGATGATTCTTTGATTTATCATTTAAGTCGTAATCATTTTTCTCGATTCTTCTATTCACGTGCGATGTTTCCACCTGCAGAGGTGTTGAAGCGGGTAGATGTGAGTGATTATAATAACATGGATGAAGCACGTCAATTGATATTCGATTTGATTGTTGAATATCGACGAATGAAGAATTCAGGGGTTGTTGCGATCTATCAGAAAGAGCGTTTTGATGAATATAGTAATTTTGCCCGTATCGGGGATGGCTCATTAGGAGGAAAGGGTAGAGGTTTGGCTTTTATGGGCGCAATGGTTAAACGTTATCCTAAGTTGGAACATGATAATTTTACGGTAACGATTCCGAAGACGGTGGTTATTTGTACCGATATTTTTGATGAATTCATGGAAACCAATGAGTTGTATCCGCTTGCTTTAAGTGATGTGGATGATGATGTCATTTTGAAATATTTTTTACGGGCGAGTTTACCTACATGTTTGATTGAAGATTTGATGGCCTTTTTTGATGTGATCAAAGGTCCATTGGCTATTCGTTCTTCCAGTTTGCTAGAGGATTCGCACTACCAACCATTCGCCGGCATCTATTCTACTTATATGATTCCGAAGTTGGAGGATAAATATGAAATGCTTCGTATGTTGAGTGATGCGATAAAAGCGGTTTATGCCTCTGTCTTTTATCGCGATAGTAAAGCTTATATGACTGCTACCTCCAATTTAATTGATCAAGAAAAGATGGCAATTGTTTTGCAGGAGGTTGTGGGCAATCAATATAATGATCATTTTTACCCGACTTTGTCAGGAGTTGCACGCTCTTTGAATTTCTATCCTATTGGAAACGAAAAAGCGGAAGACGGAATTGCAAATATAGCTTTGGGGTTAGGAAAATATATTGTAGATGGTGGACAAACATTGCGTTTCTCTCCGCGTCATCCGCATAATATTTTACAGATGAGTACGATGGATTTTGCACTTCGTGAGACACAAACCCGTTATTATGCCTTGGATTTGAAGAATATGACAGAGCAGTTCTCTGTAGATGATTCATTCAATCTACTTCGTTTAAATTTGAAAGATGCGGATGCAGATGGAGCATTGAAGTATATTGTTTCAACCTATGATCCGTATGATCAGATTATTCGTGATGGTTATTATCCGGGAGGAAGAAAGATTTTGTCGTTTGTGAATATCTTACAACATGATGTCTATCCTTTGGCTGATACACTTACTCAGATTTTGCATATCGGACAAAATGAGATGGGACGACCTGTTGAGATTGAATTTGCTGTCAATATTAATTTGAACGATCCAAGTAAGGCTACTTTTTATTTGTTACAAATACGTCCGATTGTTGATAATAAGGAGGTTATGGATGAAGATTTGACATTAGTCGATCAACAAGATACATTGTTGTCTTCGACTAGTGTGTTAGGACATGGATTGGTGATGGACGTACAAGATATTGTCTATGTGAAAACAGGCTCATTCAGCTCTTCGAATAACCAATTGATTGCGTATGAAATTGAAAAGATCAATCGACAGTTTACTACAGATGAGAAGGGGTATGTCTTGGTTGGTCCCGGACGTTGGGGAAGTAGTGATTCTTGGTTAGGAATACCGGTTAAATGGCCGCATATCAGTAATGCTCGTGTCATTGTGGAGTGTGGATTGGAAAATTACCGGGTAGACCCAAGTCAGGGAACCCATTTCTTCCAGAACTTGACCTCATTCGGTGTCGGCTATTTCACGGTCAATCCTTTTAAAGGGGATGGTTGGTTTGATGAAAATTTCTTAAATGCTCTGCCTGCTGTTCAGGAAACGGACTTTGTCCGCCATGTTCGTTTTGAGAAGCCAATCGTTATAAAGATGGATGGAAAGAGAAGTTTAGGAGTCGTCTTGAAACCGGAATAGGAAAATAACAAAGGAGAACGTTAACAAAAAATGTTCTCCTTTGTTGATAGGCCTATTTTATCAAGTCTTTCTTGTACAGGGTGATCAAAAAAGGTTATTTGACCAACACGATGTAAGGAGTTTCCTTTAATATATCTCCAAGAGTGAGCTCTTCAATATTCTGATATTGATAATAATCTATCAATACTCCATCTTTATCTAAGTCCCAAAGTTTTTGTCCATTCACAAACACTTCATCAATCAGTTGATATTCTCCTTCTATATAATGTATTTCTCCGTTTTTATTGTAAAAAAGCCGTTTCCCCTTTTCATGCTTAATCACTTTCCCTTTTATAAGAAGTGTATCAGTAGTAATTGTATGATCTGTCATCTCCTATTTAAGAACAGCCTTACTCTCCATGTTCTCATCAAAATTCATCATCCAACCACGCAAAGAAATCTCTGTTCCAAGATTGGAAGGAATTGAATACGAAGGTTGAATTTGCGCCTTCGATGTAAAAAATATGATTATTTGACTAAAGTAATGTAAGGGATTTCTTGTAAAACCTGTCCCCAAGTTATAGAACTTCCTGTTGAACCAACTTCATAAAAATGATAATCATAATCCATTGCAACTCCATCTTTTTCAAAATCCCATTTTAACTCATTATTCAGATACAACTTCTTTATTCGTCTCCATGTATGTCCCTCGTCACCAAATG
>JAFYOM010000237.1 GCA_017560165.1 Parabacteroides sp. | reverse complement strand
GGTCTGATGTTTCTATGTTGGCAAAAACTCATGGACAACCTGCTTCACCGACTCGTTTGGGTAAAGAGGTAATGGTGTTTGTCTATCGTTTGGAACAACAGATAAAATTATTGAAGGCTACACCTATTTCTGCTAAGTTTGGTGGTGCTACCGGTAATTTTAATGCACATCATGTGGCTTATCCGGAATATGATTGGAGAGCTTTTGGTAATAAGTTTGTGAACGAAGTGTTAGGCTTGAGCCGTGAAGAATGGACGACTCAAATTTCTAACTATGATAATTTAGCTGCCATTTTTGATGGAATGAAACGAATTGATACAATTTTAATAGATTTGTGTCGTGACTTCTGGCAGTATGTGTCAATGGAATATTTTAAACAAAAAATCAAAGCTGGTGAAGTCGGATCTTCTGCTATGCCTCATAAAGTAAATCCGATTGACTTTGAAAATGCAGAAGGAAACTTGGGCATGGCTAATGCGATTTTAACTCATTTGGCTATGAAGTTGCCTATTTCTCGTTTACAACGAGATTTGACAGATTCAACAGTACTTCGTAATGTTGGTGTTCCAATGGCACATATCGAAATTGCATTCAAAAGCTTAACAAAAGGGTTGGGTAAATTGTTATTGAATGAAAGTGCATTGTATAGAGATTTGGATAATTGCTGGGCTGTAGTAGCTGAAGGTATTCAAACGATTCTTCGTCGAGAAGGCTATCCTAAACCTTATGAAGCATTGAAGGCTTTAACTCGTACAAATGAAGGTATTACTGCTGAATCAATCAGTAACTTTATTGATACATTGCAGGTGAATGATGCTGTAAAAGCAGAATTGAAAGCGATTACACCTCATAATTATACAGGTATTTAATGTGAAAAATGGTAGGCCGTGAGGCTTTTGAATAATAATAATTAATTTATAACAAATGAGTACAGAAGAAAGAGAAGAATCTCAACAACGCCCAAGAAGAATGGTTTCGGGCTTTAGACGAGAAAACATAGATCAAGATTCTGAAAGAAGACCTTATAACCAGGGATACAATAGACCTGAAGGTAACTATGAACGTAGATCTTATAACCGTCCTAATAGAGATGGAGGTTATAATTCGTTTGGTGATAGACCTAGTCGACCAAGAACTTACGATAATCGTGAAGGAGGTTATAACAGATCTTATAATCGTGAGAATGGTAATAATCGTGGTTATGGAAATGGTGGTTATAATAGACCTTCTTATGGCAATAATGCTGGTAATTCGTATGGTAATAATCAATACAATCGACCATCTCGTCCTAACTATGAAGATCGAGGAAAAGCTTATTCTGCAACACCATCCGGTGAAGGTATGGCTACAGATGGTGTAAGAAGAAGAAGACCACGCGTAGGTGATGCACGTGTCAGTCAATCTTATGAAACTCGTGACAATCGAGGAAATCGTTCGTACGGTAATAATAATCGTTATGGTAATAATGGTAATGGACGTGGTGGAAATAATAACAGACGCCCAAATAATCAACGCCGTACAAGCGATTATAATCCTAATGCTAAATATAATTTCCAGAAACAGCTTAAATATAAAGAGGTTTTAGCTGATCCTAATGAACCTATTCGTTTGAATAAGTTCTTGTCTAATGCAGGTGTTTGTTCACGTCGTGAGGCTGATGAATTTATTCAGGCTGGAGCAGTTAAAGTGAATGATCAAGTTGTAACTGAATTGGGTACAAAGATTACACGTCAGGATATTGTTACTTTCAATGATCAGCAGGTTCAAATTGAAAGTAAGGTATACATTGTTTTGAATAAACCGAAAAACTGTGTGACAACATCTGATGATCCTCAAGAACGTTTAACTGTTATGGATTTGGTTAAGAATGCTTGTCATGAACGTATCTATCCTGTTGGACGTTTGGACCGTAATACTACAGGTGTGTTACTTCTTACAAATGATGGTGATTTGGCTTCAAAATTAACTCATCCGTCATTTAAGAAAAAGAAGATCTACCATGTGTGGTTGGATAAGAGTGTCTCTGTTGAGGATATGGAAAAGATTGCAAATGGATTAGAATTGGAAGATGGTGAAATTCATGCAGATGCAATCAGCTATGCTAACGAAGATGATAAGAGCCAGGTGGGTATAGAAATTCATTCTGGTCGTAACCGTATTGTTCGTCGTATCTTTGAATCTTTGGGTTATCATGTTGTGAAGTTAGATCGCGTTTATTTCGCAGGTTTAACTAAAAAGAATCTTGGACGTGGTAAATGGCGCTATTTGAATGAACGTGAAGTGAATGCACTCCGTATGGGGGCTTTTGAATAAAATATAAATTTAGCCGGTTGAGGAAACCGGCTAATTATTTATTTGGATTAAGTATAATAAAGAAAGATGGAAGCAATTAAAAGAACAAAAATTGTTGACCTATTAAAGAGTGATGCTTTTGGTACGACCGTTAATGTAAAAGGTTGGGTGCG
>JAFYOM010000236.1 GCA_017560165.1 Parabacteroides sp. | reverse complement strand
CTGCTACTGTTCGTAAAGGACAAGCATTATTTAAAATTGATGATACACAATATGCAGCAGCTTATCGTCAGGCAAATGCAGCAGTGAAGACTGCTGAAGCCAATGTCAATACTTTGACATTAATGGAAGAAAACAAGAAGATGTTGCATGAAAAGAAAATTATCAGTGATTTTGAATATCAGACAGCAGTGAACAACCTCTTGTCTGCTAAAGCTGCATTAGCTCAAGCAGAAGCTGCTCGTGTTAGTGCTAAACAAAACTTGGATTTTTGCACTGTAACAAGTCCTTCAGACGGTGTTATTGGTACATTCCCGTATCGTGTTGGTAGCTTGGTTAGTCCATCTATTTCTAAGCCTTTGACTACTGTTTCTGAAATTGGAAAGATGTATGTTTACTTTTCAATGACGGAAAAAGATTTATTAGGTTTGACTAAAGCTGGCGGAACTTTGAATGAACAATTAGAAAAGATGCCGGCTGTGAAACTACAGTTGTCAGATGGTACTCTTTATGAATTTGAAGGTAAAATTGAGGCTGTTAGTGGAGTGATTGATCAAACAACAGGTTCAGTAAGTATGCGTGCGGTTTTCTCAAATGAAAAGAACATCTTAAGAAGTGGTGGTATGGCTAATGTGATTTTCCCATATACAATGGAAAACATTATTTTGGTTCCTCAATCTGCTACAGTAGAAATTCAGGATAAGAAATTCGTTTACATCCTTAAAGCAGATAGTACATTGGATTATAAAGAAATTCAGATTTCTCCATTGAATGATGGTAAGCGATACATTGTTACAGGAGGTTTGAATCCAAATGATAAGATTGTAGTCGAAGGAGTACAGTTGTTACATGATGGACAGAAAATTATTCCTATCACTTTAGAACAGAAAGAAGCAAAATATCAGCAAGCTTTGAAAGATCAGCGTGAAGGTAATTTAAAAACTGCATTTAATTAATTAGGAATTAAATAGGATGAAATTAGATAGATTTATTAACCGCCCGGTACTATCAACTGTTATCTCTATTTTGATAGTGCTTATGGGTCTGATTGGGTTAGCTACATTGCCCATCACTCAGTATCCGGATATCGCTCCTCCTACAGTATCTGTTAGGGCTACTTATACAGGTGCAAACTCTACTGCTGTATTAAACTCTGTGATTGCTCCATTGGAAGACCAAATCAACGGGGTGGAAAACATGATGTATATTACCTCCACAGCTTCTAATGATGGTTCTGCTAATATTAGTATCTACTTTAATCAGGGTACAGACCCAGATATGGCTGCAGTCAATGTGCAGAACCGCGTTTCTATGGCGCAAGGTTTGCTTCCTGCTGAAGTAACAAGAGTAGGGGTGACAACACAGAAAAGACAGACCTCTATGTTGATGGTATTCTCCATCTATGATAAAGATGATCAATATGACATTGAGTTTATTGAAAACTATGCCAATATCAACTTGATCCCTGAAATTAAACGTGTAAAAGGGGTAGGTGATGCCAATGTATTGGGTATGGACTATTCTATGCGTATTTGGTTGAAGCCGGATATTATGGCTCAATATAAATTGATTCCGTCTGATATCTCTTCAGCTTTGTCTGAACAGAATATTGAAGCTGCTCCTGGAAAGTTTGGTGAACGTGGAGATCAATCTTTTCAATATACTATCCGTTATAAAGGACGTTTACAAAAAACTCAAGAATTTGAGGATATTGTCATTAAGGCGTTACCTAATGGTGAATTACTTCGTTTAGGTGATGTGGCTGATTTGGAATTAGGACGTTTGGCTTATACATTTAATAATACAGTAAACGGTCATAAAGCGGTATCTTGTATTGTTTATCAGATGGCTGGTTCTAATGCAACGCAGACTATTACTGATTTGGAAAAAGTTCTTGCTGATGCAGAGAAAAATCTTCCATCAGGTTTAGCTGTCAATATTGCACAGAATGCAAATGATTTCTTGTTTGCTTCTATTCATGAGGTAATTAAGACGTTAATTGAAGCATTTATCTTGGTGTTTATTGTTGTTTATATCTTCTTACAAGATATGCGTTCAACATTGATACCAGCTATTGCCATTCCGGTAGCATTAATTGCAACCTTCTTCGTTTTGAAGTTGATAGGTTTTAGTTTGAACCTATTGACACTTTCGGCGATGGTTCTTGCTATTGCGATTGTGGTTGATGATGCCATAGTCGTCGTCGAGGGGGTCCATGCAAAGTTGGACCAAGGATATAAGTCGGTTAAGCAGGCTTCTATTGATGCCATGAGTGAATTAGGAGGTGCAATTATCTCTATCACATTGGTTATGATGTCCGTGTTTATTCCGGTAAGTTTCATGGGGGGAACAGCTGGAACGTTCTACCGTCAGTTTGGTTTAACTATGGCTATCTCTATCGGTTTCTCTGCTTTGAATGCGTTGACTTTGTCTCCTGCTCTTTGTGCTATTTTTTTGAAGCCGCATGATGAGGAGGGACATGGAAAGAAGATGACACTTGTTAGTCGTTTCCATGCATCATTTAATGCTGCATATGATAATATTTTAGCAAGCTATAAGAAACGTGTATTGTTCTTCATTCAAAAGAAAGTTTTATCATTTGGTTTGGTTTTAGGTTCTATTGTTCTGTTGGTTATTTTGATGCAGACAACTCCAACTGGTATGGTGCCTAATGAAGATACGGGAACAATTATGGGGGCAGTGACATTGCCTCCTGGTACATCTCAAGAACGTGCAAGAGAGGTGTTGGCACGTGTTGATAGTTTGGTTGCAGCTGAACCGGCAGTAGAGTCACGTACGGTAATCTCTGGGTTTGGATTTATTGGTGGTCAGGGACCTTCGTATGGTTCGTTGATTATCAAATTGAAAAACTGGGAAGAACGTTCGATGATGCAGAATTCGGATATCGTGTACGCTTCATTGTTTATGCGTGCACAAAAGGTTATCAAAGATGCTCAGGTATTATTCTTTGCGCCTCCAATGATTCCGGGATACTCAGCATCTAGTGACATTGAGTTGAATATGCAAGATAAGACCGGTGGTGATTTGAATGATTTCTATGAAGTAGTGAAGAAATATATGGAAGCGTTGGAGGCTCGTCCAGAGATTAACTCTGCACAAACAACCTTTAACCCGAGTTTCCCACAATATATGTTAGATATTGATGTGGCTGCATGTAAGAAAGCCGGTATTAGTCCAAATTCAATCTTGACAACCATGCAGGGGTATTTTGGCGGTTTGTATGCTTCTAACTTTAACAGCTATGGAAAGATGTACCGTGTGATGATTCAGGCTGAACCTCAAGCTACCAAAAATTTGGAATCGTTGAATAGCATTAAGGTACGTAATGGAGATGAAATGGCTCCGATTTCTCAGTTTGTAAGCATCAAGAAGATATATGGACCGGATGTAATTAGTCGTTTTAACCTGTATACTTCCATCAAAGTAATGGTTGCTCCGGCTTCCGGTTATACATCAGGACAGGCACTGCAGGCCATTTCAGAAGTGGCGAAAACTAATTTGCCAGCTGGATTCGGTTATGAGTTAGGAGGTATGGCACGTGAAGAGGCTGCAACTAGTGGTGGAACAACGGCTATTATCTTTATCTTATGTTTTGTATTTGTGTATTTATTGTTGAGTGCACAGTATGAAAGTTATTTGTTACCATTATCTGTATTGCTTTCTATTCCATTCGGTTTGATGGGTAGCTTCTTATTTGTAAATGGTATGGGAGCTTTAGGTAGCATTCCAGCATTGAAGATGATTTTAGGTTCTATGTCAAACGATATTTACATGCAGATTGCCTTAATTATGTTGATGGGGCTTTTGGCTAAGAATGCGATTTTGATTGTAGAGTTTGCCTTAGATCGTCGTCGTATGGGTATGAGCCTAACGTGGGCGGCCGTATTAGGAGCTGCAGCTCGTTTGCGTCCTATCTTGATGACCTCATTGGCGATGATTGTGGGTTTGCTTCCGTTGATGTTTGCATTTGGTGTGGGTGCACATGGTAATCGTACTTTAGGAGCATCTTCTATCGGAGGTATGTTAATTGGTATGATTTTCCAGATATTTATTGTTCCTGTCTTATTTGTGGTATTCCAGTACTTTCAAGAGAAAGTCAAACCTATCGAATGGGAAGACTTGGATAATAGTGATATGAATTCAGAAATCGAACAATACGCACAAACAAAATAAGAGAAGATATGAAGAAACAAATAATAGCCCTGTGTGCAACTGCTCTTTTAAGCAGTTGCCACATCTATAAAGCATATGATCGTCCGGAAGACATTGATACTTCAGGAATGTATCGTGATCCCGTTTCAACAGTTGATACATTGGTTTCTGATACGGCAAATATGGCAAATTTGCCATGGCAGGAGCTGTTTAAGGATCCTAAATTACAAGCTTTAATTGAAGAGGGATTGGCGAATAATGTGGATATGCAGGCTGCTGCACTTCGTGTGGAAGAGATGAAGGTGTTATTGACATCGGCTCGTTTATCTTTTTTGCCTTCAATTAATTTTGCTCCTCAAGGAACAGCGACAACTATAGGAGCTGGTGATTATGTGAAAGCTTATTCTACTCCATTAGTAGCAAGCTGGGAAATTGATTTATTTGGAAAGTTATTGAATGCTAGCCGTAATCAAAAAACTCTTTATTTACAGAGTCAATATGCTGAACAGGCTGTTCGTTCACAGTTGATTGGGGGTATTGCCAATCTTTATTTTACCTTGATGATGTTAGATCGTCAAGTTGAGATTACGACAGAAACGGTTGCGATCTATAAAGAAAATGTACGTGCTATGGAAGCTATGAAGGTAGCCGGTATGGTGAATGAGGCTGCTGTTTCCCAAATGCGTGCTGCATTCCATCAAGTTTCAGCTTCTTTGATTAATTTAAAGGCTCAAGTACGTGAGGTAGAAAACTCATTCTCTATTTTGTTAGCTAAAGCTCCACAAAAGATTGAACGTGGAACTTTGGAAGAGCAGATTATGCCGGATGAAATCATGGTTGGTATTCCTTTGCAGTTATTGGAGAACCGACCGGATGTGAAGATTGCCGAGATGACATTGGCAAGTGCTTATTATAAAACAAATCAAGCACGTGCAGCGTTTTATCCTGGTTTGAATATTACAGGAACGGCTGGTTGGACTAATGGTTCTGGTGTAACGGTTTCTAACCCAGGACAATTCTTGTTTCAAGCGATGGTTTCATTGGCTCAACCAATCTTTAATAATGGCAAATTGATGGCTAACTTAAAGGTTACTAAAAATGAGGAAAAGATTGCTCAAATGAACTACCAACAAGCAATTTTGGAAGCTGGTAAAGAGGTTAGTGATGCTCTTCATCGTTACGATGCAATAGGTAAGAAATTAGTTGAGGATAAAGCTCAGATTGCTCAATTGGAGAAAGCAGTGGAATATACAAATGCTTTATTTCAATCTGGTCAATCTACTTATTTAGAAATCTTGTCTGCTCAACAAAATCTTTTGAGTGCTGAATTGACAGAAGTGTCTGACTATGTACAGCGTATGCAGGCTATAATCAGCTTGTATAGTGCAGTAGGAGGTGGTAGAGAGTAGTAATAACCTAAAATTGATTGTTATGATTAGTTCATTAGCATATATAGATCCAAGTGCAAAATTAGGAAAAAACGTAAAGGTTCATCCGTTTGCTTATATAGATAAAAACGTTGAGATTGGTGATGATTGTGAAATCATGCCTTATGCAAGTATCATGAGTGGTACTCGTTTAGGAAAACGTAATCGTGTCTTCAATGGTGCTGTGATTGCAGCTGAACCTCAAGATTTCAACTATAAAGGAGGAGATACCCTTGTCGTAATTGGAGATGATAATGTGATTCGTGAGAATGTGGTGATTAATCGTGCAACTTTTGCTGGAGGTAAGACTCAAATTGGTCATCATAATTTCTTGCATGAAGGAGTACATATTTCCCATGATACACAGATTAATAATTATTGTGTAATTGGTTATGGTAGTAAGATTTCTGGCTCTTGTGTGATTGAGGATCATGTTATTTTTGGTGGAAACGTATTGGTAAGTCAGGGATGTCGTGTTGGTAAATGGGCTATGGTTCAAACTGGGTGTCGTTTTCGTAAGGATGTTCCTCCTTATGTGATTGCAGCTATGGAGCCAATTACTTATCATGGAGTTAATTCTGTATTATTGTCACGTGAAGGGTTTGATGAAAAAGTAATTAAGCATATTAGCCATGCTTATCGAATCATTTATCAAGGTAATACCAGTCTTTACGATTCGTTGTTGATGATTCGTGATCAGGTTCCTATGAGTGAAGAAATCGAACATATGATTGAATTTATTGGTCAAACAAAATTGGGTATTATTAAATAATGTTTTTGGATTTTATAAGAGAGGGTATGCTTGAAAAAGCATACCCTTTTTTGTGAAAGAAAGTAATAAAAAAGGTTACCTTTTTAACAAAAGGTAACCTTGAAATGTTTCTTTCTAAATTTTATATGTTTATAGAGCGCCAACTTCTTTTAATGCAGCGTTTGTTTTGTGAACTGCTTCTGCACTTTTATCGAATAATTCTTTTTCTTCAGCTGTCAATTCTAGTTCAACGATTTGTTCTATACCGTTCTTACCTAAAATAACAGGAACACCAATACAAAGATCTGAATGACCATATTCTCCTTCCAAATAAACAGAACATGGTATCATTTTTTTCTGATTGTGGATGATTGATTCAACAACGTATGCTCCGGCTGCACCTGGTGCGTACCAAGCTGAAGTTCCTAGTAATTTAGTTAAAGTTGCACCTCCTACCATTGTAGAAGCTACTACTTCTTGCAATTTTTCAGCACTCATTAAGTTACTTACTGGTATACCTTTATAAGTCGCCAAACGAGCTAAAGGAATCATTGTTGTATCACCATGACCTCCGATTACCATACCTTCAACCTCATTAGCGTTACAACCTAATGCTTGAGATAAGAAGTATTTAAAACGAGAACTATCTAAAGCGCCTCCCATACCTATGATGCGATTTTTAGGTAAACCTAATGATTTCAATGCCAAATAGGTCATTGTATCCATTGGGTTTGAAATTACTACTAAAATAGCATTTGGAGAATATTTTAGAATATTTTGAGCTACACTTTTAACGATACCTGCATTAACTCCAATTAACTCTTCACGAGTCATACCTGGTTTACGAGGAATACCTGAAGTAATTACAACAACATCTGAATTTGCAGTTTTTTCGTAATCGTTTGTACATCCTACAATAGTGCTATCAAAACCAAGCAACTGTGCAGTCTGCATCATATCCATCGCTTTTCCTTCTGATACACCCTCTTTTACGTCAAGCATTACAACTTCGTCTGCTACTTCATTGAAAGCTAGAACATTTGCGCATGTAGCACCTACATTACCGGCACCAACAACTGTTACTTTAGACATAGATAATAAATTTAGCTGTTATTATTTTGATAAATGATTCTTTTCTATATTTTTTATGAGTTACAAAGGTACAACCTATAATGAAATAAAGAAATATTTTAAAACTATTTTATTCAACATATAGAACTAATCCTTTCAAATATTCTCCTTCTGGATGATAAATGTTAATTGGATGATCTGCAGGTTGAGTTAATTGATGCAGTATTCGGACTTTACGTTTAGATTGTGCTGCTGCACTAAATACTGCAAGACGAAAGTTTTCTTTGCTTACTACTTGTGAACAAGAAAATGTAAATATAATACCTCCTGGTTTTATTTTTTCGAACGCAATAGCATTAAGTTTACGATATCCTTGTAGTGCATTATGTAAGACGTTTTTATGTTTAGCAAAAGCAGGAGGGTCTAATATGATTAAATCATAATTACTTCCCATTTTTTCAAGATATTTAAAAGCATCTTCTGCAAAAGCTTGATGGCGAGTATCTCCAGGGAAATTTAATTCGACATTCTTATTGGTAAGTGAGATTGCTTTTGCTGAACTATCCACTGAGTGAACGATGGTTGCTTCTCCACGCATTGCGTAAAAAGAGAAACCTCCTGTATAACAAAACATATTTAAAACAGAACGACCTTTAGCGTAATGTTCTAATAAAGAACGATTTTCTCGTTGGTCGACAAAGAAACCTGTTTTTTGTCCCTTTTGCCAATCTACGCAAAATTTTAAACCGTTTTCTAATGCGATATCTTCAACTTCTCCACCATATAAATAACCATCTTCGCTTTCTATATTGGCCTTATAAGGGAGAGTCGTTTCTGATTTATAATAGATATTTTGTAAAGAATCTCCTATAACAGTTTTCAATGCATTGGCTATTTGATGACGTGCATAGTGCATTCCTATAGAATGTGCTTGCATAACAGCAGTATGAGCATACATATCAATAACTAAACCGGGCAAATTATCTCCTTCACCGTGTATT
>JAFYOM010000235.1 GCA_017560165.1 Parabacteroides sp. | reverse complement strand
TTTAAAAGTTCTTTTTGAACTGATAGTTCTTGTTTGGTTCTGTTGAATTGAGTACTGGCTACTTCTTCCAATAGTTTTTGACTATAGCTTGCAACCCAAATTCCTTGTGCATGATAACAACCAAAAAAATTATTATCAGTATCAGGATAATAGGTAAATGTAAGTTCGTTTATTGTTTGTGTTTGTGGTGCGAAAGAGTGGAATTGTTTCTGTAATGTTTCTTTTGTAATTTGTGTTACCTTTTTATCATCAGCTTGTGCATAGAATACAATCCCTTGTGGATGGAAAGAGATTTGTGCAGCCTCTAATGTTGGATGATTTTGGATAATTTCCAAATAAATCGTTGGTATAGCTGAAGCAAAGAGTGTATGTGTTTTAGGTTGTGATAGTATGTATTTGGAAAAAGAGGATGGTTGGTTTACTTTTAGAATTGCATAGGGAGATGGTGCTATTAATGAAAAAAGATTAGCTTGGGTTGTTTCCTTTTTCGTTTTAAGAATATTAAAGAAGATCCCAATTATTATTAATGTTGCTAGAGTAACAATGATGAAGATAATGATTTCCCGTTTTTTTGTTCTCATATTGTTATTCTTTTTGTGGATTTAAGAAATATTGACACCAAGGCTTAATACCGCATATTTCACATTTGGGTTTACGTGCGGTACAAGTATAACGACCATGTAGAATTAACCAATGGTGAGCAATAGAAATATATTCTTCAGGAATGTGTTTTACCAATTCTTTCTCTGTTTCGAGAGGTGTCTTGCTCTGGTTAGTTAATCCGATACGGTTGGCAACACGAAAAACATGTGTGTCAACTGCCATCGCAGGTTTGTTATAAACAACAGATGCTATTACGTTAGCTGTTTTACGTCCTACACCAGGTAATTTTTGCAATTCTTCAATGTTAGAAGGAACTACTCCTCCAAAATCTTTGAGGAGCATTTGAGCCATACCTATTAAATGCTTGGATTTATTATTAGGATAGGAGATACTTTTTATATATTCAAAAATAACTTCAGGTGTAGAAGCCGCCATGACTTCGGGTGTGGGAAAATCTCTAAAAAGAAGAGGGGTAATCATATTTACCCGTTTATCGGTACACTGAGCAGAAAGGATTACAGCTATTAGTAGTTGGTATGGGTTTTCATAATGCAATTCGGTTTCGGCTACTGGCATGTTTGTTATAAACCAGTTCAATACACCTTTATATCGTTCTTTTTTCCTCATTTATTATGAGATTCCCTTGTGTGTGCTTCCCCAGGTTTAACCAACCTGGGGAAGATGGTAAATGATTAGGTTTTCAATTTAATTGGCTGATTCGAATTCACGCAGGAATCGAACATCATTTTCTGAAAACATGCGTAAATCCTTAACTTGATATTTTAAATTGGTTATACGTTCGATACCCATACCTAAAGCATAACCAGAATAAACTTTACTATCAATTCCACAGTTTTCCAAAACATTAGGGTCTACCATACCACAACCTAAGATTTCTACCCAACCTGTTCCTTTACAGAATGGACAGCCTTTTCCCCCACAGATATTACATGAAATATCCATTTCTGCAGAAGGTTCGGTAAATGGAAAATAAGAAGGACGTAAACGAATCTTAGTATCTGCGCTAAACATCTCTTTCGCAAAGAAAAGCAAAGCTTGTTTCAAATCTGCGAAAGAAACATTTTTGTCTACATATAATGCCTCTACCTGATGGAAGAAACAGTGTGCACGATAAGAAATAGCTTCATTACGATAAACACGACCCGGACAAATAATACGGATAGGAGGTTCTTGTTTTTCCATTACACGTGTTTGTACAGATGAAGTATGTGTACGAAGTAATACGTCAGGATTATGTTGAATAAAGAAAGTGTCCTGCATATCACGAGCCGGATGATCTTCAGCAAAGTTCAATGATGAAAATACATGCCAATCATCTTCTATTTCAGGACCTTCAGCAATACTGAATCCTAAACGGCCGAAAATGTCACAAATTTCTTTTTTAACAAGAGAAAGCGGATGACGAGTTCCTAACTCAATCGGATAGGCAGTACGTGTTAAATCGATATCGTTATTAACAATCTGTACATTGTCAAAATTGGCTTTCAACTCATTTATTTTATTTTGAGTAGTCTCTTTTAGTTTATTCAGATACTGACCGACCTCACGTTTTTGTTCGGCAGGAACATTACGGAAATCATTCATTAAAAGAGAAATCGTTCCTTTTTTACTTAAATATTTGATGCGTAGAGCTTCTAATTCTTCAGTATTAGCAGCTGTCAGAGTCTCTACTTCCTTAAGAAGTTCGTTAATTTTGTTGATCATTTCTAATCATTTTTTATTTCAACATGCAAAGGTAGTCCTTTCTTTTGGATACTACAACTGATTATAGATGCTTTTTTAGAAAATTTGTTTTAGTTCCATAAAGAGTTTATATTTGCTTTGTTTTATAAATTGTTATGAAGGTCTCTTTGGGGTGAGATTATAGAAATGCAAATGAGAAAAATTGTATTTTTTATTGGATTGTTGTTTTTTACTATCTCTGCTTTTGCTGTTCTACCAGAAAAGATTGATAGTCTTATATCTCTTCAAGAGGTTGTTGTCTCAGCCAATAAGATTCAGGTAAATCGTAATAATATACCACTCACGGTTTCTGTTATAGGCCGAGAACAGATTGAAGCGAGCAGTGAATCTGCTCTTTTACCCGTTTTGTCTTTACATATCCCAGGTTTGTTTGTTACACAAAAAGGTATAACTGGTTTTGGTGTTTCAGAAGGTGCTGCAGGTACAGTTAATATTCGCGGTGTAGGAGGTGGAAATA
>JAFYOM010000025.1 GCA_017560165.1 Parabacteroides sp. | reverse complement strand
TTGGTCACTGTAACCACCTTTTTCACTTCAACCGGTGCCAAACAGGGGGATGTAATATTGGCTGTAAATACCCTATTGATGCAACTTTTTACTCTTTTTTCCTATTTTATGGATGGATTTGCTTATGCTGGAGAGGCTTTAGCTGGACGCTATGTTGGAGCCTCAAATAAGAATTCCCTTAATCGAATGATTTTGTTATTGTTTAAGTGGGGAATAGGTTTATCTATTCTGTTTACTTTATTATATGGAGTAGGGGGAAAAGACTTTCTTTCTTTATTGACTAATGATACAGCTGTGATTCAAGAGGCTGTAACTTATTTCTATTGGGTGATATTTATTCCGTTTGCAGGTTTTGCTGCTTTTCTTTGGGATGGCATTTTGATTGGAGCAACAGCAACTCATTGGATGCTATATTCGATGTTGATAGCTTCTTGTTCTTTCTTTTTTATTTATTATATGCTTTTTGATTTTTGTGGGAATCATGCGTTATGGATAGCTTTTTTGGTTTATCTCTCTTTACGTGGTATCGTGGAGTGGTGGTTATGGAGGAGGTTATATAAATAATAGAAAAATAAAAAGCCGAATATCAATGAAGATATCCGGCTTTTTTATATTGATACAATTTATTATGCTTGTCTGTAATTAGTCAATGCATCAACTTGGATATTTGAAATGAAGTTATGATGCTTTTCTATTTCTGCTTCTGCATAATTCAAGTATACCACTGCTGATTTAGCAAACATTTCTGGAGCTTTACTTGCATCCTGAATCAAAAGATGAGCCATAATACAATCAGCTGCCATTTCCATCAAACGACGAGCAATGAAGTCTAATAATTCTTGATTCTGAGCTTCTTTAACGATGTTCATGCATGTTTCAAATTTGTCTGCCATTCCTTTTAGACGAACCATTAAGCTTCCCATTTCTGGAGAACATGGGATTGTTTCGTATTCACGAATTGTTGTTAAATAGGAACCATTGGTTACATAACGGATGGCTGCAACTGTTTGCAACTGTGTTGTACCTTCATAGATAGAAGTAATACGTGCATCGCGATAGATACGTTGGCAAGCATATTCTAGCATGAAACCTGAACCTCCATGAATCTGAATACAGTCATACGCATTTTGATTACAATATTCAGAGTTCATACCTTTAGCTAAAGGGGTAAAAGCATCAGCCAGTTTCGCAAATTTTTTCTGCTCTTGACGTTCTTCTGGTGTTAATTTACGTTCACGGGCAATATCGTCTAATGCTTTATAAATATCAACATAACGAGAAGTTTGGTATAATAATGCACGACCTGCGTCCAATTTTGCTTTCATGATAGATAACATATCATAAACAGCAGGGAATTCGATAATTGCTTTACCAAACTGTTTACGTTCTTTAGCATATGCCAATCCTTCATTATAAGCAGCTTGGCTTAGACCTACCGATTGTGCAGCGATACCTAAACGAGCACCGTTCATCAATGCCATTACATATTTGATCAAGCCTAATTTACGATCTCCACAAAGTTCAGCTTTTGCATTTTTATAAACTAATTCGCAAGTAGGAGAACCATGGATACCTAATTTGTTTTCAATACGACGAACATTAACACCTCCATCGTTCTTGTCGTAAATGAACATAGATAAACCACGACCATCTTTTGTACCTTCTTCTGAACGAGCCAATACTAAATGTAAATGAGCATCACCATTGGTAATGAAACGTTTAACGCCATTTAAACGCCAACAGTTTTCCTTTTCATCGAAAGTCGCTTTTAGCATGACAGATTGTAAGTCAGAACCTGCATCTGGTTCTGTTAAATCCATAGACATGGTTTCTCCGGCACAGATACGTGGAATGAAACGGCTATGTTGATCTTCGTTACCGAATTCATATAATGTTTCAATACAATCTTGTAATGACCAGATATTTCCGAATCCTGCATCTGCAGCTGCTACGATTTCAGCACACATAGTATAAGGAGTAATTGGGAAATTTAAACCTCCAAAACGACGTGGCATAGTCATACCATTTAAGCCGGCTTTAACCATGGCTTCTAAGTTTTGTTTTGTTCCAGAAGCATATTCAACACGACCATTTGCACAATGAGGACCTTCTTCATCAACACCTTCTGCGTTAGGAGCAATGATTTCGCCAGTGATTTCGCCAGTGATTTCAAGAACTTTATCAAATGAATCCATTGCATCTGCATAGTTCTGCGGTGCATAATCGAATTCATCTTTATCTCTGTAATTGCGTTCTTTAAGTTCGCAAATACGTTCCATCATCGGATTGTTCAAGTGATACTTGAGTTCCGGAATGTCTGTATAATAATTAGCCATTGATTACTTTGAATTATTCTTATAATACTTAATCATCTTCGGGATAACCTCTTCTACTGTACCGTTGATCACATAATCAGCGATTGTGTTAATTGGAGCGTTCTCGTCATTATTGATAGAGATGATAATACCTGCATCTTGCATACCTGCGATGTGTTGAATCTGTCCGGATATACCACATGCTATATATAATTTCGGACGGACTGTAACACCGGTTTGACCAATTTGACGGTCATGATCGCAGAATCCGGCATCTACTGCTGCACGGCTGGCTCCTACTTCGGCATGAAGTTCTTTTGCCAATTCGAACAACATATCAAATCCCTCTTTGGAACCCATTCCATAACCTCCAGCAATTACAATAGGTGCTCCTTTTAAGTTGTGTTTTGCCTTTTCTACATGGCGGTCAATTACTTTGACAACGTAGTCTGTTTCTGGTACATATTTCGCTACATCATGGTTGATGACTTCGCCTTGATAGTTCGCATCTAAAATTTCTTTTTTCATCACACCTTCACGAACAGTGGCCATTTGTGGACGATGTTCCGGGTTGATGATAGTTGCGACAATATTACCTCCGAAAGCCGGACGTATCTGATACAATAAATTTTCGTATGTAATACCGGCTTTTTTATCTTCGTGTGAACCAATTTCTAGTGAAGTACAGTCGGCAGTTAATCCACTGGTTAGAGCAGAAGATACACGAGGACCTAAATCACGGCCGATAACTGTTGCACCCATTAAACAAATTTGAGGATGTTCCTCTTTGAATAAATTAATCAGAACAGAAGCATGAGGAAGAGAGGTATAAGGGAATAGACCTGGAGCATCAAATACATGTACTTTATCTACTCCAAACGGTAAAACTTGTTTCTCAATACCTTCTAAACCAGAACCGACAACGATGGCTTCTAATTGGCAATTCAATTGATTTGCTAACTTACGACCTTTGGTCAAAAGTTCAAGACTTACGTCGGCAACTGTTGTCCCTTCAAGTTCACAATATACAAATACGTTATTCATAATTCTTACTTTTACCCAATCGTATGGTTAGCTAACAGTTCAACAATCAATTCTTCTATATCTTTATCCGAACCGGTCAGCGTTTTGCTTTCTTTGGCTTGGAATACAATGTTTTGGATGGCTTTTACCTTTGTCGGTGAACCAGATAAACCGCATTGAGCTAAATCTCCATTGACATCAGCGACACTCCATTCTTGGATATTCAAGTATGGGCGTATTTCATATAATTCAGGTATGTCAACTGTTGTAGCAGCTTTTTCTTGTGCTCCTAAAGCACGTTTATATTTCATGACTAATTTAGCATTGCGAGGACGACAAGGTGCAGCTGAACCGTTTACTGTAACAACAATAGGAAGAGGTCCTTCTACTGTTTCTACACCTCCATCGATGTGACGTTTTACAGTTATACGGCGTGTAGTAGCATCTACTTGTAAAATTTCTTCTGCGTAGGTGATTTGTGTCAAATTCAATTTTTCAGCTACTTGCGGACCAACCTGAGCGGTATCTCCGTCAATCGCTTGGCGTCCGCCAATGATGATATCAAAATCGCCTATTTTTTTGATGGCAGTAGCTAAAGCATAAGATGTTGCTAACGTATCAGCTCCTGCAAAAGCGCGGTCTGTCAATAAATAACCACCATCAGCTCCACGATATAAACCTTCACGAATAATTTCTGCAGCACGGCCGGGTCCCATAGTCAACAATGTAACAGTTGTTCCCGGATAAGCATCTTTCAAGCGAAGCGCTTGTTCGAGTGCGTTCAAGTCTTCCGGATTGAAAATAGCCGGTAGAGCGGCACGATTGATTGTGCCGTCTTCTTTCATGGCATCTTTTCCTACATTACGTGTATCCGGCACTTGCTTTGCCAATACAATAATTTTAAAACTCATATTAGTAGAATATTAGATTTCCAATTAAGGATAAAAGGGTATGATTACCCTATATATCTCCGTGCAAAAGTAATCAAACATTCTTTAAATCAAAGT
This sequence comes from Parabacteroides sp., assembly GCA_017560165.1. Lineage (GTDB taxonomy): Bacteria > Bacteroidota > Bacteroidia > Bacteroidales > Tannerellaceae > Parabacteroides. The sequence continues at coordinate 10 of JAFYOM010000025.1, read as the reverse complement.
ACTTTTATTT
>JAFYOM010000234.1 GCA_017560165.1 Parabacteroides sp. | reverse complement strand
GATGGATATGTACAGAATAGGGTTGCATAACCTCCATGAAACGATCGAATGCAATCAAATCACGCTGTTGGAAAGAGGTAGCAAAAGCAACATGTTTCACTTCCGACAAATCGTTAAACGGTACCTGCTCAGGAACAGCCAACACAGGTGCTTTATTTACATCAATTACCTCTCCTGTTACACTTCCTATCAAATCAACCTCCTTCCGACTCTTACCACGTGTCCCCATTACAATGAATGAAGGGCGATATTCTTTAGCATAGGAAATAATTTCCTCTTCCGGAAGTCCTTCACGTATAACATAATCATATTTTATAGAAGGTAAATCTCCCGCTTTAATCTTACGATTAATCAACGTACAAATATTTTCCATATCTCGACGAACACGTTTAATGATAGCATCTAACGATTCCTCCTCCTCCATCTGATAGGCTATTGTATCACCTATAGGAATAGCTGAGGGGAAAAACGGACCATAATAGGCATGTAGCAACATTACTTCCGCTCCTATCATATGAGCATGATGAAAACCTATTTCGCAAGCTTTGATTGAATAATCTGAAAAATCAATCGGAATCAATATTTTTTTAGTTTGGAGACCTTTATTATTCAGAGATTCCTTATCCTCATTTAACCATTGTGTATCTTCAATCAAACGTAAAGCATGAGGCAGATCGCTTTCCTTTATACGCACACGTACTCCGGCTGAAACAACCGGTTGGATTTGATTCACATTGTGTATATAAACCTCTATACCTTCTGTCTCAAGCATCGTTTTGAGAATTTGTGCTTTCTCAAACGTGTGAATAGCTAATGTTACTAATTTTTCTTCCATACTCGTGTGTTTTAAGAGTTAAACAATCAGATTTATTCAATGGTTCTAAAAAAAATCCCATAACAGACTCTCTATAAAGAATCAGTTATGGGAATTATATCGAAAACAATGATATCAACTTTACGATTGAGGTGCTTCCGATACCTCTTCTGCTAGTATCTGCAAAGCACGCTCTAAAATTGTGGTATCATCCAATACAACCAAACCTCCATCTGGTCCTGGTTCAATGTGTATTCCACAACTTTTACCATCTTGGAAATTATGCCCACCAAAATAGTTACGAACCGTCTCAACATTCAGTCCTAATTCATCTGCAATCTGATGCATACATCCATCAGGTAAACTATCTTTTAATCTTCTTAATTCATTAAATGTAATTGTCTTAGCCATATATTTTCATTAAAGGTTATTCATGCCACTAACTTAATCATTTTAGATAAGAGCCACAAATAAATCCCTTAAAATTAATATGCTTTACGACATATCTTAAGGTTGGAGTACCGAAGCCAAAGGAGCATGAAACAACATTATCAACAAAACAGTCAGAACAATCGCATAAACCATCCAATGAGCTTGTCGTCTAGAAAAAGTAATAGGAGTCGGCAACCAAACAGCACAAGCATAACGATACAATCGATAGACAAAATAGCCAAAACAGAGTCCGACTAAGATACCCGGAACTATATCGGAAATGAAATGTACCCCCAAATAAATACGTGTATAAGCGGTCAACACAGCCCAAAGAAAAAGTGTCCAACTCAAAAATTTATCACGTATAATCAATGACAACAATGTTGCAAAGCCAAAAGCATTGGCCGCATGACTAGAGATAAAACCATAACGTCCTCCCCGATAACCAAAGACTGTCTTTACATCCTCCATGAAGTCGGGGTGATGAGTTGGTCTGAAGCGAGTAAAAAGAGGTTTACAAAGATGAGACGCAAACTGATCACACAACGTAACAACCAAAACAATCGCTAATATTATCAATAAAAATTCACGCCAGTTTTTTTTATAGAGCAATACAAGAAGCAAAAAAATAGCTAACGGCAGCCAAACTGCCTTTCCTGAATAAAGCCACATAAAGTGATCCAAGAATACAGAATCGCTACCGTTAAGCGCAAAGAACGCACTACGTTCGTATACTAAGATTTTTTCAATCATCAGATTAAGGAAATAGAGAGATTAAATCACTTCAATGTCTTTAGAAGGAATCCATCCCACATTGCCATCTTCCATCTCAATCTCACTCCAATCTCCCAATTTGCTTTTAATTAATACTTTTGTTCCTTCATGTAAGATAAACAAATCCGTACCACTTGCATCTGGAGAACTCTTAATAGTCACTGTCGGAACAAAAACAATGGCATGATTACGATTCATCAATTCTTCTTTCTGATTACTTGCAAACCAATTGGCTATAATTACCAAAACAACAAAAAACAATCCTAAATAGAATCCTAACTTCTTTAAATGAATCCACTTAGAAAAGAAGAAAAGAATCAAACAACCAATAAATAAGATAAAACAGATGACACCAATCTTCGCCCAAGAATCAACAGCAAAAAGATTTTGCAATTGGTTTATCCAACGAATCAAGAAGAACTCTCCTATCGGTTCAATCTTATCTACGGCTCTCTGTTGTGCCAGCTGCAAATTGAAACGAATATCTTTATCTCCCGGATTCAACAATAATGCTCGTTCATAATTCAAAATAGCAGATGCCACTTTATTGGATTTATAATATGCATTTCCTAAATTATAATAAACATCAGCCGATTCACCATAATTATTCAACAGCCCTTCATACAACTCGATAGCCTTGCCATAATCTTCTTGAGTATAGGCAGCTTCTGCCTCTTTAATTGCAGTTTCTTGCGCCCATACACCTACAACAATCCATTGCATCAAGAGGAAACATATTGTCTTTTTCATATTACCAATCATCTTCATAACATTACTTTTTTATTGTATTCTCCATTTTGCCAATGGCATCTACTGTCTGTTCATATAATTTATCCATTGCGTCAGAAGTTTGTGCTGGAGCATAGCGTGCAAATTCACATGTATTTAGGATGTCCATAAACTCACGAATCAATGCTTCGTCCACTCCATATTTAGCCAATTCCACTTCTACATTATCTTTCGTCAAATTAGCTTGCGGAATACTCAATTTATCACTAAGATATCCCCACAATGCACGCAACACCTCCTCATAAAAAGCCTCTTTCTGATTTTCTTTCATCAATTTACCAGCATTTTTCAAGCGTCTTACTGCCATCTTATTCGCCTTCTTCGTACGAACTAAAGCCAAATCTGAATTTTCCTTAACCTGTTTGCGATAAATTATAAAGAATACAACAAACAAAATCACCGGTAACAAATAACACATAACATACATGAACGATCCGAAGAAAAGTTCATTATTGGAAACAAAACGGATATTCTTCACTTTCAAATAACGAATATCTTTTCCTAAATATTTGACACTTTCCTTATTGCTGAAATTAGATACAACTGGAGCTGCCGCACTAGTTTCTCCCTGTTCTACATGTAACTTATAAACTTCAGATTTCAACGTTTTATAAGATGCAGTTTTTGTATCGAAATAAGAAAAAGCAATCGCCGGAATTTCAAAATCACCACCAAAACGTGGGATAGCCATATATTCTATAGTCTTTGTTCCTGAAGAACCGGCTGTAGTAGTCTTAATATCGGTTTCCACCTTTGGATCATATACATCAAAATCATTCGGGAAGACTACTTCCGGATTTTTAACCAATTTAATATTACCAGTACCGGAAATTGTCACTTTAATCGTAACAGCTTCATCAGCTTTTACATTAGTAGAGGAAATAGTACTATTCATTGTAAAATTTCCTACAGCACCTGAGAAAGAAGATGGTTTACCAGATGGTAAGTTTTTCACATCAACCGTAACCGAAGAAATAGGTATGGATTTATTGACATCTACATAACCTCCTCCTTCAAAGAAATCAAACACACTACGTGGACGTGCTGCTGCCATCTGAACACGCATAGCCACATCTAAACTTCCACTCGGTATGGTAATCTTACCCGAACGTTGTGGATAGATAACTGCCTGCTTGATAATGAACGTACCATAATTCTTTCCGTTGTAGTTCTCCAATACCAATTGTCTATTTTGAGGTAATTCAATCTCTTGAGTCAAGAATCCCTCAAATTCTGGCAACTTCAATTGGTTGATACCTACAACATTCGCCTTTCTTGGATTAGCATACAATTTATATGTGACCAATAAACCTTCCTGTTCATAAACATTTTTCTTGGAGAGATTTACACCCACAAACAAATCCTCTTTGCCTACAGCAGTTGAAGAAGCTGCTTGCTGTCCGTTCTGTTGTGCAGCATCCTCTGATTTATCTGGCGGAAGAACTTTCACAACCAAAGCATTGGATGTATAATTACTTCCTTTAACCTTAATTGTCGCTGGAGCGATGTTAAAAGTACCCTATTTTTTAGGTTGTAAAATATAGGTAAATGTTACAGCTGTTTCAGTTGTCATCTTACCATTGATAACCTGAGTACTCATACTTGTAGAAGTAGAAGGACCTATTAGTACTTCGAAATCGGGTAATTCTGGCACACGTAAATCTTTACCTTCTGCATTCACTGTATACGATAATCTAAATGTTTCCCCCATAATCACGGCTTCCGGAGCTGACGCTTTAAATGTAACGTCAGTTGCCTTTATTATTCCTCCGAAAGTAGTTAAGAGGACGAATAAGAAAACTAATTTCCTCATTGTATTTCTTTTTTTCTGTTTACAATTTTTTACCACTCTTTTTCCGTCCGACGACGTTGCTGTTGCTGAGCTTGCGCTTTCTTTACCTTTTCTTGAGTGTCTTTTTCATCTTGCAAGAAAGCGTCCAACATCTGCTGAGCATTATCTTTACTCATCTGCTCATTTTGTTGTTGCTGCTGTTGCGTCTTGTCTTGCTTGTTATTATCCTGCTGTTGTTGCTGATCTTGATTCTGCTGTTGTTGATCTTTTTGCTGATCTTCCTTTTTGTCCTGATTCTGATCCTGATTTTGATCCTGTTCCTGCTGTTGATTCTGTTGATCTTGCAATAACTTTTGTGCCAAAGCTAAATTATAACGGGTCTCATCATCTTTCGGATTCAGACGTAAAGATTGTTTATAAGCCTCTACACTCTTTGCATACTCTTTATTATGCATGCCGATATTCCCTACATTATGATACATCTCGGCTAAACGAGCTTTACCTTCAGAAGTTTCAAGCATTTTTTCTTCTCGTCCGGCAATCAATTGATATTGTTCAGCAGCTTCTGGATATTTTTGTTGCTTAAACAACGCATTCCCTAAATTGTACGTTCCTTCTGTTGAACGAGGATTTACTTCTAAGCTCTTACGATAAGCAATTTCAGCTTCTGTATATTTCTCTCCTTGATACAAGTCATTCCCTTCCCGAACATTTTGACGTTCCGCCTTCTGTGCAAAAGTCATACTTGAACAACAAAGAAATGTCCCTATCCATATTATTGATTTCTGTAAACGTATCATCTTCCCTTCTGATTTAAGAAAATAATTTCACCTTCTTGAATATACGGTTCTTTCTATCCAATGTCATGAAATCCACCAATAATAAAATCAATGCAATCCATGCAAAAGTTTGAAAACGTTCATCATATTCCGAATAAACCTTACTATCCAATTCCGATTTATTCATTTTATCAATCTCTTTCTGCAAAGCACGAAGTGCAGAATTGGTGTTATCAGCTCGTACATACGTACCATGACCGGCAACAGCTATCTCTTGACACATCTGTTCGTTCAACTTAGTGATAACAACATTTCCCTCTCTATCTTTCATGTAATTGTTACTTCCATCAATAGGTATCGGTGAACCTTTCGGATCTCCCATCCCAACAATATTCACATGAATTCCTTTTTCAGCCGCAACAGTAGCTGCTTGTACTGCATCATCTTCGTGGTTCTCACCATCCGTTATTACAATAATCGCTTTATCTGAAGTTTCACTCGGAGTAAAAGAACGAATAGCCAAATTAATGGCAGCCCCTATTGCTGTTCCCTGTGTGGAAACCATAGAAGGATTGATGGATGAAAGAAACATCTTAGCTGAAACGTAATCAGAGGTAATAGGAAGTTGAGTAAACGCATCACCTGCAAAAACAATTAAACCTACTTTATCATTAGCAAAGCCATCTGTCAATTTCGATAACATCTGCTTAGCTTTTGATAATCGATCCGGAGAAACATCTTCTGCCAACATAGAATTGGAGACGTCCAGACAAACCATTATTTCAACTCCTTGCCTTTTAACAGTTTCTAATTTAGAACCAAATTGAGGACCAGCAATCACTATGATAGTCATAGCTATAGAACCTAAAAGTAACCAAAATTTCAACCGCTGGCGCTTAGGAGAAACTTCCGGCATCAACTCTGCCAACAATGCCGGATTACAATATTTTTTTATTGCTTTCTACTTCAAAATAGCAGTATAAATATAAAAAGCTACCAATACCGGAAGTATAAAAAGCAAATACAAAAATTCAGGATGTGCAAAACGAAACATAAGTCCTTTTTATTTACGGTATATTTCTTAATAATGTATTTCTCAATAATATCTCAATCAACAACAAAACGAACAACAAGATAGCCCAGTTCTTATATTCCTCTTGTTTTTTACTATATTCTTGTACGCTGATTTTTGTCTTTTCCATTTTATCTATCTCCGAATAGATCTCTTTCAAACTAGCATTATCCGTTGCACGAAAATACTGTCCACCAGTTATAGCAGCCATTTGCTTCAATGTCGGCTCATCAATTTCCACTGGAACATTCTGATATTGGATACCAAATGCTGTTTGGAACGGATAAGGAGCTTCACCCTGTGTTCCAACACCAATCGTATAAACACGGACCCCAAATGTTTTGGCAATTTCTGCAGCTGTAACCGGGGCAATCTCTCCTGTATTGTTTACACCATCCGTCAAAAGAATAATTACTTTCGACTTTGCTTGACTATCTTTAATACGGCTAACAGCATTCGCTAAACCTAAGCCAATGGCTGTTCCATCTTGAATGATACCTGGTTGGATATCCTTAAAGAGATTTAACAGAACAGTGTGGTCTGTTGTCAATGGACATTGTGTGAAACTTTCAGCTGCAAATACAACTAAACCTATATTATCATTCGGTCGCCCGTTAATAAAAGCAGAAGCAACATCCTTCGATGCTTCCAAACGATTAGGTTTTAAATCCTGTGCTAACATACTGGTTGAAATATCCATTGCTAACACAATGTCAATACCTTCTGTTGATGAATTTTGCCAACTGTTTGTAGATTGTGGTCGAGCCAAAATAATAATCAATACAGCCACAGCAAATATCCTTAACACAAAAGGTACATGTCTTAACCAAACTTTCCATGAACCAGTACCCGGAGTGTCAAAAACCTCTGTCGATGATACTTGCAAACTTGCTTGACTTTTACAAAGTTTGTAAATATACCAGCCGACCATCGGAATCAGCAAAAGTAACAAATATAAATATGTAGGATTTGCAAATACCATCTTATTCTTTTCTATTAATTGAATCGTTGTTTTCTACAGAAATTTCTTCTTCCTTTTTTTCGTCTTCACTAGGAGTTGGAATCTCTACTATTTTAGTCTGATTAACAAAAAGGTATGCATTCATCATACTCAAATCGTTTTCATCTGGTAGCGGAGTCCATTTGGCAAATTTTACAAAATCAGCCAACTCCATAATCTGTTTCAAATTGTCATACACCGAAACAGCATCTGTATGCTTACGAATCAAATCCAAGATTTCACCAGAAGTCATTTCCATAGCATTCAGACCAAAACGTTCAACAATATAACGACGTAAAGTATCTGTTATCAATGTATAATACTCCTTGTTAAGACCTTGTTGCCACAATTTCTGTTGTTTAATATCGTCTAATTCTTTAATTGCTTGTTCATGAGGCGGTAATTTTGGCTCTGGCTTTTTGAATGGAATAATCGATTGACGATTGCGCATACGTTTAATCACATAAGCTGCTACACAAATCAAAAATAAGACTAATAGCATTCCAAAAATCCATGGATAATAATCAGCCAAAACAAAAGGCGGTTTCCATACATCCTTTATATCAAAAAACTCCTCAGGCTTATCTACATTTACCGGAATTGTTGAGACTTTCAACGCCACTTGATTTGAGTAAATCGTATCTGTCCCATCTACAACTTTAAATGGAGGTAATAGATAAAGAGAAGAGTCAAAAGAGGTTACTAATAAGTCTTGCTTGATTAACAAGCGATTATTATCAATAAAAGAAGAATCAGCTTTAGGAACCTCCAAAACCTCCACTCCCGTCATCAATGTATCACGCGGAATCAAAAGTTGGATTTCTTTATCCTTATCTGCTGTTACCGTTAAATGTAAAACAGTCTGTTCACCAATCAATATGGCAGCCGAATCAATTTTAACATCAATCAATGTTTGCTGCGCATACATTTTACTACTACACAAGCTAATAGCAGTAAAAAGAAGTAACAGAAAGCTTTTCTTTATTAATTTCATTTGTTTGCTTTAATTACGTTTACTGAATAGAGCAATTAATGCCTTTACATAATCATCTTCTGTTCTGATAGAGACAGCATCCACACGACATTTCTTGAAAGAATCATTCATAGCAGCCTGACGACGTTCCCACCACTCTTTGTAAGCCTCACGTACACGAGCAGAAGAGCTATCAATCCAACGTTCCTGTCCTGTTTCAGCATCCTTTATCTTCATCAAACCGACAGCTGGTAGTTCAGTTTCACGACGATCATATACTTGGATAGCAACCACATCATGCTTACGATTGGCGATTGTCAATGCATCTTTGAAACCCTCTTTATCGATAAAATCTGAAATCAAAAATGCTGTACAACGTTTCTTAATAGCATTTGTCAAGTACTTCAATGCTTGAGCGATATTGGTCCTTTTTTCATCCGGATGAAAATCAATCAATTCACGAATAATATACAAAATATGTTTCTTTCCTTTCTGAGGAGGAATAAATTTCTCAATCTTGTCAGAGAAAAACAACACTCCAATCTTATCATTATTTTGAATAGCAGAAAACGCAAGAGTCGCTGCAATCTCCGTAATGACCTCTTTTTTCATCACATTTACGGAACCAAAATCCCGACTGCCCGAAACATCAATCAAAAGCATAACTGTCAGTTCACGTTCTTCCTCAAACACTTTAACATAAGGACGAACATAACGAGCCGTTACATTCCAATCTATATCACGGATATCATCTCCATATTGATACTCGCGGACTTCACTGAAAGCCATACCTCTTCCTTTAAAAGCAGAATGGTATTGACCTGCAAAAATATTGCGAGACAAACCACGAGTTTTTATTTCAATTTGTCGAACTTTTTTAAGTAGTTCACTTGTTTCCATTCTAAATTCCTCATTGTTTTAATTGCCAATTTTTTACAGCTATGAAAAACAAATCATAAGCATGTAAAAAGAAATTTTTCGCCATGCAATTAAATTTAATGCTATAGCAATTAACCAAGGGATTAAGGAACCTCTACCTTATTCAATATTTCACTGATAACTTCTTCAGCTGTCAAATTATTAGCTTCCGCTTCATAACTCAAACCAATACGATGACGCATTACATCATGACATACAGCACGAATATCTTCCGGAATTACATAACCTCTACGTTTTATAAAAGCATATGCACGTGCAGCCAATGCCAAACTAATAGAAGCACGAGGAGATGCTCCAAATGAAATCATGTTTGCTAAATTAGCTAAACCATGTTCTTGTGGGAAACGAGTTGCAAAAACAATATCAACAATATAACGTTCAATCTTTTCATCCAAATAAACCTCACGAACCACTTTACGAGCCTCAAGAATTTCCTCTTTTGTCAAAATCGGTTTGATATCAGGTTTTACTCCAGAAATATTCTGACGAATGATTAACTTTTCTTCTTCTTTCTTCGGATAATTGATAATACATTTCAACATGAAACGGTCAACCTGTGCTTCAGGAAGTGGATATGTACCTTCTTGTTCAATCGGGTTCTGAGTAGCCATAACCAAAAATGGAGAAGGCAACTTATAAGTATTCTCACTAATAGTAACTTGTCGTTCCTGCATAGCTTCCAACAAAGCACTCTGTACTTTTGCTGGTGCACGGTTAATTTCATCAGCCAAAACAAAGTTAGCAAAAACAGGTCCCTGTTTTACTTGAAACTCTTCATTCTTCTGGCTATAAATCATAGTACCTATTACGTCAGCAGGCAACAAATCTGGTGTAAACTGAATACGGCTATATTTTGCATCAATTAAAGAGGCCAAAGTTTTAATCGCTAATGTTTTTGCCAATCCCGGAACCCCTTCCAATAAGATATGACCATCTGAAAGAAGACCTATCAATAAAGATTCTACCAAATGTTTTTGTCCTACGATTACCTGATCCATTCCCATAGTAATCATATTCACAAATGAACTTTTCTGTTCAATCCGTGCGTTTAACTCACGTATGTCCACTGTCTGACTCATAGAATTTCTTGATTATTTTATAATTATTTTATTCCTATTTTTTCAAATGCACAAAATTAGAAATGTTAAATACGTATTTTATACTTTTGCAGTTAAATAATACTAACTAACATCTAACTATTTATAATTACATTACCTAAAAGAGAGATTATTTCATTTGACTAATCCATTTAAAATCTCAGTTTGACGAGTTGCTGCTCTTTCTAATATTGTACGATCTTTTCTATTTATATTATAAATTTCGGGTGCAGGCACTTTAATTACAGTTCCTATAGGTATATTATTGGGATCTGTTATAATCGTTTTATTATAGTCGTATATATACACCCAAAAAAGTTTATGACCATAATACTCTAAAGCAATCATTGTAAGACGACTTCCTGGTTTTATCTTT
>JAFYOM010000024.1 GCA_017560165.1 Parabacteroides sp. | reverse complement strand
TGGATAATAAACTATAGTTATATTTTTTTCCCTCTTTTTGTTCATCTTTACAAGAAGAGCATAAAAAAATGAACAGGATTAATAAATAAGATAGTTTCATTTTATTATAGATTTTACAACAGTGTGTGTTAAGTTCTATTACCCTATTTCAAAAGTAAAGACAAACACACACTTTTCAATTATTTTATTTATTCAAATTTAAAAACCACATGGACAAATATTTCCATTATCATAAATATTACAAATGGCTGTATAATCAATATTTGTATGGCATATATCAAATCCACCTCCTTCTCCACTTGCCAATGCTTCCACATTTTCAAGAGCTAAATCTGAAAGATTTACGTTATTCATATTCTGATTGTAGTTCCAACCGGCAACTGCTGCTATGGCAGCAAAGGCAATAATGCCTAACATTTTCTTTTTCATTTTTTATATCTATTATTTTTATATTCATATTTGTTCTTTATGTTTTCATCTGAATAAGTTACTTTCTTCACTTTTCAGAATAAGGGACATACCAACCCTTTTTCGGTTTTCAATAATTTGCTATTTTTGCGGTATCCTCCTTTCTTTTAATGGTTAATAAATGAGGGAGCTTCAGGAGTTCCTACCTGTCTCTTCAAATTCGGGGCGGAACTCCTTTTTCTCCTGATTATAATTGGAATGTGATAATCGGATGTTCTCCTTCCACACTGACGGCTATCACCCGATTATTCTTTTCGTCAATCTCCAATCCATGGATATTCCGATCCAAGACATATTTACGAACCGGATTTCCTTTCAAATCAAATTGATATAGGAAATGGCCCCCTTCCGGAGGAATCTCTCCTCGTTCTTGGTATTTTCGCCGTTCATCCCAAGACAACCCGTCAAATATGGCATAAATATACCGTTCGGTCACTCGCACATCCATAAAACCTTTAATCCCCATCGGAATTCCTCGACCGGATGTTTCGATAAACCGAGGTTCTCCCCCGGGACCATATTTAACAATCCGTTTCCCGCTTTCCAGATGGTAAATCTCAAGAACCTCCCCTAATTGGGTAACCAATGCATAGATCCGATTCTTCGGATGATAATCGGCGAAGGTTCGCCAAGCCTGTGCCAATGCCACATTCTTCTGATTGGCATAAGTTTCTGTCGGGATTGTCCCGACGTCATGAAGTTTTTTTCCGGTATGACTTACCTCATGATAACGACACTGTCCGGTGTAGTTCGGAATCAAAAACTGTTGTTCAGTCCGATAAAAATCCAAAGAACGAATCAATTCTTTGTCTAACGAAATGTCTTCGACTCGCTCCACACTTTGAGTTGTCGCCGAGAAAGCCCAACGGCTGATCAACATACGGTTGGCATCCAATGTATAGATTGAATCCATAGAGATGAACTGAACCCCATCGGCTGACAACAATTCTTTAGGTCCTTCTCCACGCTTTCCGAAAGCCGCTACTGGTTGCCATTCTGGATAGGTGAACAAATGATAATAATAGCTCTCCGGATGCAGATCCATCAAGATAGCAAACCCCTCTTTGATTGTTATCCGGTAAGGGAAACGAAAATCTGTTGACAAAGGGATCTCTTGGGAGACAATCCTCTTCTCTTCCGGAAATGTATCGTAACGCTCATAACGTTCTTTTCCAAAGATACCCCATAAAAAAGAGCAACAGATTCCAATAAAAAATATGGATAAAAGATATTTCATCTATCTCTAATGTCTTAAACTAAGCCCAGAATAAACTTCTGCAACTTTATTTCCATCACAATCAAGTACTCCATCACCCAAACAAAGATAATTACCAAGTCCACTTTCACCTTGTGCCAATGCCTCTACATTTTCGAGTGCCAACTCATTTAATGAAACTGTTTGTCTGTTCTGCCAAAATATCCCGGCCATTCCCATACAGATAAAAACAATTGCGATTTTTAATCCTTTCTTTTTCATACATTTTTTATTTTAAAATTATATCGCAAAAGTATTTTTACCCATCTAAAAAGAGCTCTTTTTGTGTTGATAATTTATTGATAATGCACTTTACCTCCAAAAATCGGATAAAAATCAACCAAAAATCATTTCTCTGTTAAATATTCCTTATGTTTGCGATTGAAAACATCAACTAAACAAGAAAAGATGAAACGACAAATTCAATCCATATTCATATTCTTATTAATAATAATCACCGCTTTTTGTTTATGGGCAGGGAAAAGAGCCTATATCTCCCAACAAGAGCAAGCACAAGAAAAAGCAGCTACAATCTTAAAACAATCCATACAACTTGAGAGAGATAAATATATTGGCAATACCGTATATTCCCATTATAACCCCTCCGAATCAAAATCTCCGGATATATCTTGGATAGAGAAAGAGGCATGGGTATACCAACGTAGTTTAAGTAACAAAGATCCTAACCGAGTACATTTAGACAGTATCTTCAATGCCGAGCTGCAACGCCAAAACATACAAGGGAAAGGTGCTATTTACTTTTCACAAAGTGGCAAAACGGTTTGCACGGCATCAGATACACTTTTTAAAGAGAAGGCTGTTTTAGTGGATCGTTTAACCTTTCGATTGGATCACAATCCGGATAATCTTTGTATTATTGAAGGTTATGTTAAATTCCCTACGGGCTGGTTACTTGCCAAGACCAAAGCTATTCCTTACATCCTGTTTGCTTGGGTATTATCCATATTTTTATCCATCGGAGGATACCGATATTGGATACATACAGAAAAGAAGAAGATGACTGAGCTTGAAAAAAGAAAAACGGAGAGCGAAGGATGGATCAAACTGCCGAATGACATCCATTTCGATCCAACACGTGGTATCGTCAAACAACAAGAAACCTCTGTAAACTTGACAGATATGAATCGGGAGCTTTTCAATGCCTTCCTCGATGCCGAACATCATTTCTTGACTTACGAACAGATGTATCATCTTTTCTCCCCTTCTAACCGTACGGACATAGAACTGTCCCGTAACGAGAAAAACACCATTAGCAGTATGGCCATCCGCTTGCGCAGACAGATAAAGCCGATTACTGCTATCCAAATCCTCTCCTTTCCCAACAATGGTTACCAATTGACTTTCAAGGAAACACAGGTATCCGAGAAATCCAAAAGAAAAGGGTAAGAAATAGGAGTTTATTCCCCATTCTTGCCCTTTTCTTATCTCTTAATCTCTTATATCCCAACCGGTGCACTCAAAGTCTTTTCATAAAGTGCCGGATCATTTAAAACCTCCAAAGCCTTTTCCAAAACTTTATCATCTCTCAGACTTTGAATCAGTTCTCCTTTTTGATAATAATAGCGCTTCATAATTTCAGAAGCCAAGACTTTCTTTATGCGCTCTTTATTTCGATCGAAATCCCTTTCCAAATCAGGAATTAATTTAGCTTCCAAGGTTTTGAACAATGTTGAGTCTTGATCCAAAAAGCCTTCCATTTTTGCCACTTCTTTCAGATTCTTTAAAATCTTCTCGCTCTGTCGATCGTAAGTGAAATTCTTAGCTTTCGCATACTGTTTAAAAGCTTCAAAGTCCTCATCTGTCACCACAAACTCTTCCGGAGAGGCAATCTTCTTATGTTTCTGCGACCATTCAGCCACGAAATCGGTCACAATAAAATCGGTCATCAAATAAAACATCAGGGTTGGAAGTTCCGGTTCCTCAATTTTTACATCCGGAGTGATACCACCTCCATCACGAACCGGACGACCTTTTGCAGTATAGAACACCGAGGTCAAACTATCGGGAATAGCCCCTACACTACCATCCGAATTTCGATGAGAATAATCCATCTGCTGAATACAACGTCCACTGGGGATGTAATATTTACTCATTGTCACCTTTAAGCTACCATTATAAGGTAATTCACGTGTAGATTGCACCAAACCTTTACCAAAAGAACGCTGTCCAATTAACACTGCTCGATCCATATCTTGCAAAGCTCCTGAAACAATTTCAGAGGCAGAAGCCGAACCTCCATTGATTAAAACAGCTATCGGCATCACTGTATCCAACGGTTCATTTGCTGTACGATAGGTCCTATCCCACTGACTAATTTTGCTTTTAGTCGACACGACCTCTTTCCCTTTCGGAACAAACATCCCGACAATCTGAGTCGCACTCTCCAACAATCCACCACCATTATTACGCAAATCCAACACCAATGACTTTATTTGATGATTCTTCTTCAAATTTTCAAAGGCATTTTTCACCTCTTGCGTACTTTTATCCGTAAACCCTTTTAGATAAATATAACCAACTCCATTACCTCTTACACCATAGTAGGTTACCTGATTTTCCAAAATCTGCTTACGCATCAGCTCAACCTTACGAGGCTTCTTGTCATACGGACTTTGTACCTTCAAGACCAATTTTGTATTGGCTGCTCCCTTCAACAAAGAGCTGACTTTATCCGAAGAGGCTTTTGTCACATCTACCGTATCAACAGCCAAGATACGATCACCGGCTTTTAAGCCCGCTAATGCAGCCGGCATCCCTTCAAAAGGTTCGACAATATAGACCCCACCCTCTTTTCGTTCACGGATATACGAACCAATACCACCATATTCACCTGTTGTCATGAACATCAAACGGTCCATATCCTGTTCCGGATAATACTCCGTATAAGGATCTAAACCACCCAACATGGCATCAATACCTCGGCGAACAGTCTTTTCAACATCTACCGTATCCACATAAAACATCTCTACCTCTTTTAATAAGGCATTGAATATCTCTAAATTCTTACTAACTTCAAAACGGTTATCTTTTTGCCCTTGCGCAGAAAAAACATTTCCCAATAGTAAAAGTAAACCGAAAAGGGTTATCAGTCTTTTTTGTTGTCTAAACATAGGTTCTTAATTAATTAACGGTGTAAAAGTATAGAAATAAACGTATATCAAGCCAATATACGATTTACTTTTAACTTTATTTGTTCCCATTTATCATCCGGAATCTGTGCCCCCACCACTTCTATGATTTCTCCTGCAACCACAGAACCGATACGTGCAGACTGTTCCAATGTCGCACCAACCGACTGTCCATATAGGAATCCTGCAGCAAAATGGTCACCAGCTCCTGTTGTATCAACCGGTTTGCCTCCTTCTGCCGGGATTTGCCAAACTTGTCCTTTACGACCCACCAATGCACCCTCTTTTCCTATAGTTACTAAAGAGACTTCCACTAATTCAGATAGCATAGATACAGCCTCTTTGGCAGGTTTACCGGTAAATGTTTCCGCTTCACTCTCATTAGAGAAAAGAATGTCTACATAATTAGGGATAATTTCTTCCAATAATCCTCTGAACGCATTGACTATATTAAAATTAGACAGGTCTAAAGCCACCTTTAATCCCAACTTCTTTGCTTTTTGCATAGTTGAACGCACCAATTCCTCATTTACCAACAGATAACCTTCAATATATATACATTGATAGTCGGCTAACATCTCCTCCGTAATCTCATCCGAAGTAACTGTGGGTGCCGGACCAAGGAAAGTCGCCATCGTACGTTCTCCATCCGGGGAAATTAATACCGTACAACTTCCAGATATACCTGTTGTTTTAATAAAATGAGGAGTAACTCCTGCCTTTCGCAAAGCCTCTTCATAATATTCTCCTACAGTATCTGAACCAATTTTTCCAATAAAACCGGTATTTGCTCCTAAAAATGACATCGCACGCATCGTGTTACAAACCGAACCACCCGGTGCTTGACTACGCTCCAATCCCTCTTGAGATTGACGTATCTTCACCATTTGATTCTGGTCAATCATATCCATTGCGCCTTTTTGCATGCCTACTTCAGACAAAACATCATCGCTTTTCAAGCGTAATAACACATCTACTAATGCATTTCCTAACCCAATTGTATTCATTTTTCAATTTTTTTTGACAAAGATATTGCATATTTCAAAAACTTCCTCTACTTTTGCAAAGCAATTTCGGAAAAGGAATAGAGAAAACCTTAAACGAAAAAGTTAATTTTCTTCCTTAGCTCAGTCGGTTAGAGCATCTGACTGTTAATCAGAGGGTCCTTGGTTCAAGTCCAAGAGGAAGAGCAAAAAGACATCGGGAAAGACTGAAAACATTTTCTTCCTTAGCTCAGTCGGTTAGAGCATCTGACTGTTAATCAGAGGGTCCTTGGTTCAAGTCCAAGAGGAAGAGCAAAAAAGACATCGGGAAAGACTGAAAGACATATTCTTCCTT
>JAFYOM010000233.1 GCA_017560165.1 Parabacteroides sp. | reverse complement strand
ATTGCATTCAAAGGACCACCAGCCGCGTCTGGACCAGTACCACTCATATCATTCCACTGGGCAGTTTGGAATTTGAATGGCATTTTATATGAGTACCTAAGAAGATTTGACATATCATTTCCAGGAGTACCCATCCAAGTGACTAAGCAACCAATACTGTTTGTTGTATCGGCTGAGAATTCTTTTCGATCCTCTGGCTCCACACCGATTGCGGAGATATAGTCGTCTACTGGAAGAGGAAATCTTCTGAGAGTTATTAGGTAATTATTTGACATCTTCCCCAAATGTTTACAATACATAAAATCAGAATAACTATAAGTCTCACGACCCAATTCACCATTTGAACTGGCTAATACGAGATCTTTTACTGTACATTTAGAGTGATCTCGAATCCTACCTCTAACTGCTGGGGAGTCCATGAGAGGTACGTTGTTCGAAATTCGCCAATCTGAACTTTGATTTATAATATCATCATTAGTACCACCAAGCATCACTGCACCAGATTTATTAAAAATAGATCTGACGCCGAGTGCACCTATCTTATTATTCGGATTATCTGGATCATTATTTTCATGTTTATATGCGTCATTGAATACAGGGAAAACATCCCAGGTTCTATATGTATTCAATTCGTCGGCGATCATAGGAGATATAAGATAATCTCGATTGCTCCGCACCTTTGATACTGCTGAACTCTTCAGTATTTTACTGCTATTAAATATCTTATTTATAGACTCGTTCATGATTAATCATTTTGTATGAAAAAATAATAGCTTCTTTTCAAAGTGTTGTCAAACTACATTATTATTTTGATATAAAATTACGTAATTTTTAAAAAATATGCCTAGTGTAACAGATTATTTATTGCAACTTCAATCCCTGACTAAAACAAATTTAGGGATACTCAAGGCACTAAACGAATCATTCCATACAAAACAAGGAAGATTGGTGGTCGATATTGATGGTGAATCATTTGCCATCCCATCATTCATATCACTGGAAAATAAGATAAATGCATTACAAGAGAATTTTGAAAATCTCGTCAATGCACCGTCAACAGGAGAAGCTTATTTTAACTTTGATGGGAATTCTCGTGCTATTGAACTTAGAGGATATACACATACACCACAAAGAATCGTGTTGAGTAATGTTGAAAGATTTGGAAAAGAAAATAATGATATATTCAAGGATTTTTTAACCCCGAAACCATATATCAACTTTAAACTCAGTACGTTACCTAATGACATCACATCTGTTGTCGTTAAAAAAATTATCCCGATATCCGATCAGCTCAAAACAAGACTCAAGGAGATGATAACCGAATCATCATCACAAATTAATTATTCTGATATATATAAAATTATATCTATATACGATGAAGATGTCGATTATATTGAGTATGACAGAGTTATGAAATTACCTATTCGTAAGAATATTGGTACTGGTACTTACGTAATCGAAAAGATTCTCAAAGATGAGATTGATGTTGATTTAGATAACTATATTACTCTCAAATTCCGAACAGATTTAGACGGATATAAAAAGAACTTAACATACAGTCTATTTGATGAAACTATAAGTAAAAATTTATCAGTCGGAGATGAACTAGTGACTTGGGATGGATCTGCTAAAATGGTAATCACTGAGGTTAGAAATGGTAGTAATACTTTAGTAGTCAAGTTAATGCATGGGGAATACTTAAATCTCGTTGAGAGTGGGGATGATGAAAAGATATCAGATTTCAGTAAGTTAAGATTTTTTTCACCTGCAAACTTCGATGACGATAAATACATTAATATCCCACTCGAAGAAGATGAATTACTCTTCGTAGCTATCGCAGCATTGAACGACAGAATGAATATTCAAGGGCCTTGGGGTAGTGGTGTCTTAATTAATACTAATAAGTTATATGATGAGAATGGCATTAGTTTTAAAAAGTATTATGATGAAAATGTAAGAAATGTCGGTGATGTATTATTTGAGATTACTTCAGCTATGTCTAATACATTGACAAAATACTCACCCGATCAATTTAAAACGTTTACAACTACCATTCCTGTTATCGATCAGAATCATATTTTAGTAACTCAGATTAATAATCATCTAAATAATTCCGATACTGTCAAGAATATCAGATCATTATATTCACAAAAGAAAACTGATCAAATTGCATTATCGGAAATCCAAATAAAAATCGATGATATTAATAGTAAACTGGCTAACATATCATTTGAAGATACTAATAGTCTTCGACCAATTTACACCTCTCAGTTAACTGAATATAATGCTAAGAAGAATGAATTAATTACATCCATCACAAAAACCATTGACGCTATTTCATTGGCTGTGAATAATTCTGAAGTACCTATTGAAAATGCTAAATATAGGATTCGAGGTTTTTTTGATATTATGAACTATGCAAAATCACTCGGAATCGATCATAGTCATATATGTGGTATTCAAGTTCAATATAGGTATAAGAATGTTAATCAAGAACAAGGTAATGCATTGAGTATTGGGGATAAGAATGATGGATCGAATTTGTTTATATTCTCTGACTGGAATATAATGGATGGTTTTCAAAATCAACGAGTTGCTGAGTGGGATGGGACATATAAATTCAACCCTACTGAATATAATGGTAATGTTAATGAACCATCTTTCAATCAGATCGACATTCCAATCTCTCAAGGAGAAACTGTTGATATACGATTAAAGGTCATTTATGATTTTGGTAAACCATTTGTAGAAGTAACCTCAGCTTGGTCTGAAATATATAATGTTAAATTCCCAGATGAATTCCTTAAAGATATCCAACTACTTGATATAATCACTGAAAATAATAGTGATATAGAAACTAATAGATTTTCAAATATAATTCGAGAAAAGGGTATCCCAGAACATATTGATGATAGATTAGTAGATCAAAATATAATATATTACCATAGACCAGAATCCATCGCATCTGGTTTCCATACAGCAGAGAGACGTATTATTCCGTTGAAAGATAAATTAGTATCTATGGATACTGATATTCAAAATATGAAAGATGAAATGATGGGATCATCTGCTGATGCGTTAACAGTTAGTATTGTAAATGGTGATATGGTCAATATACTTCATCCATTCCAGGATAATCATGTCATCTTAGAAGCTTATAATGAGATTAAGACTGGAGGAAATACTAATGGAGTATATATGTACAATGATGGTGTCGTATCAACTTTATTAAATGTTGTACTCACCAATAACTCAGAACATACTGTTAAATTATTTTCATTGTTCCCAGGTTCTCGAGATTTAGCTATTAATAATCTTAGTAGGACGAAGTTTGATATCAACGACTATTGTAAAGAATCTGATAAAGGTGTCTGGGTGTATGTACAGGATGAAAAAACATATTATTTACAATCAGCTAATCAGATATTGACATTTAGAATTAATAATCCATACGACGGAGAACAATATTATGGAGATGGACTGCTAAGTTTAAATAAACCTGAAACCCCTGGTTCAAATAGTATGACAATGTATCCTTTACTGAATACTAGATACGCCATGTGTATTGATAGTAATGTAGTTAGCTCTTATATCACAATTGCTCCTAAATCCGAGTTGATTATACCTATTATGGTACAATATAGAGCTGAAAATGAAGAGATTATAAGACATATGTCGTTTGATATTCGTACTAGTTTGTACCGGGATCCGGTTAACTATACGTTTAAGGTTATTGCGAAAGACGAGTTAACTACTCAAGATAAGTTAACATCTTCAATTAGAAAGAATTACGGTGCAACAACAGCTAATGGACAAGTATGGACAAAATATAACCCGTCTGAAATTAGATGAAAAATCTTATAACAAAAATTCGGTCAAATGAAATAGACATAAATAACCAACAAAGTTATTTAGGAGCTCTGATCAAAGCTGTCATGAATATACTAAATAAGAGTATCTCAGTGAGAGATACTCTTATTCCACACATCATATTAAGTACTGGGGATGACAGATTATATCTTGAGCAGAAAGCTATCGACTATACTATTGATCCGACTATTCAATCTAATGAAAATTATATATACAATATCATCCCGAGATGTATTGTTACACCTGGTGGAGTAACATTTTTACCTGATCAGTTAACCTCACCATATTCTCTTGGGAATATTCAGTTTGAATATGAAGATATGATCTTAAATTTAACTGGTGAATTTCGACGATTACCATTAAAAATTGAATTTGAACTTACTTATTACTTTGATACATATACTGATACTTTAGAACTTATTCAACAGGTTGCAACTAAACTCGCTTTCATAAAGACATTTAAATTTGTGTACATGGGGCAAGTAATCAGTGCTAGTTACAGTATTCCAGAATCAATGAATGGTGAGTATTCCGTAGAATTAGATGGTGCATCTGAAGACAATAGGCATAGAAAAGTTACTATGAGTTTAGAGGTAGAGAGTAATTTACCAGTTTTTAATCCACAAACGATCATGGATTCTACTAGCTATATTACGAAAAATGGTGGGGGATTCATGATATATAATAAAGATACATTAAATAAAGAACAGAGTAATGAAATTGTCGAATGGAACTCTGAGGCCGGGAAAGGTTATTGAAATATTAGAAGATGGTAAAATTCGCGCATATGCACCGGGTCTCTTCGCGGAAGCTGATAAGGATTTATTACCTCCGATCTATCCATTTCTATCTTGGCATGCTAATACATACACTTCAGTCAAATTACTAGATGAAGTGTGGATTTTGAACATGTCTGATAACCCAGAACAATTATATTGGTTTCGTAAAGATAATCCTATCGAAAATAATAAAGGGTTATTGGATGGAGAGACGAATATAGAGATATTATGTAATCGAGAAAGTGGGATGGGATGGGCGTCTTTATATTTTACTGATGGAACTGGGTGGATATTGAAGAACGATGAAAGTATACTAAATATTGATAAAGAAGGTAATATCAAGTTAGCCAGACCAGAGGAGCATCGATCGATATTGATTGATGAAGATGGTATATCTATCGGTGGATCAACCGATCATCCTGCTGTTTATGGAGATATTTTAAAAGATATATTAGAAAGGATTAACATTGCTTTGCAGTTAATTCAAACAACTGCCTCTGCAAATGCATTCACCACACCGATCGGTACAGCTATCGGTAATATACCTGTTGAACTCTCACAATTAATACCAAAAATAACGTCACCTCATGTGACAATAGATTAATGGATACGAAATTAGATAATTATACCAGATTTAAAAATTATGATTTGTGGGAAAATAAAAAGAACACCCCATACAATTATGAAAGAGAAGGACTACTTAATAAGATTATGTCGAAGGTGATAGTTGAAACTAAAAATAAACCTCTCCGAGTCATAATGGCGTTTTATGAAAGATCTATGATATTTCTAATGAAATATACGGATTATTTAAGAAATTTTAAGAATCCACATTGGAAAAATAGATAAAACTACGTTTTTTCATAGTTTTTATGAGATTTAAAGGAAGATCTTTATAAGTATGATGATTTATATATCTATACCGAAGATCTTCCTTTAAATCTTATTTAACAAATTATTTGATAACTTCGTTGGACTGTGAATGGGTTTAATTTGGGACACCATCTACAATATAATGCTTGTCCTACGGTAAACGGGGCGTAGGATAATGATGTGAGATTTATACAGCTATCACATGAGAAT
>JAFYOM010000023.1 GCA_017560165.1 Parabacteroides sp. | reverse complement strand
GCAGCGAGCCTCTTTGGATGAGCGAGTATTGGTGACTACTTTGACAAAACGTATGGCAGAGGAGTTAACAAGTTATCTAACTCGTATGGGGATACGATGTAACTATATCCATAGTGATGTTGATACGTTAGAACGTATTCAAATTATGGATGATTTGCGAAAAGGACTGTTTGATGTTTTAATTGGTGTCAATTTGTTACGTGAAGGATTAGACCTTCCGGAAGTGTCGTTGGTGGCAATTTTGGATGCAGACAAAGAAGGTTTTTTGC
Organism: Parabacteroides sp.; assembly: GCA_017560165.1. Classification (GTDB taxonomy): domain Bacteria; phylum Bacteroidota; class Bacteroidia; order Bacteroidales; family Tannerellaceae; genus Parabacteroides. Next base: position 2,459 of record JAFYOM010000023.1, on the reverse strand, counting down.
GTTCGCATCGTTCGCTAACTCAGACCGCAGGACACGCTGCTCGTAATGTCAATGGAAAGGTTATTTTTTATGCTGATAAGATTACAGAAAGTATGCGTTTAACTATGGATGAAACTACACGCCGTCGAGAAAAACAACTTGCATATAATGAAAAACATGGTATTACTCCTAAACAAGTCGTAAAGAACAGTGTCTCTTTAGTGGCTGAAAAACAACAAATAACAATTGCAGAACCGTATGCTTATGTTGAATCGGAATCTAGTATTGCTGCTGATCCTATAGTACAATATATGAATCGGACACAATTAGAGAAAGCAATTGAACGAACACGTAAGCAGATGATGGAAGCTGCTAAGAAATTAGAATTTATAGAAGCAGCCCAATATCGTGATGAGTTAGTTAAGTTAGAAAATTTATTAGTATCGAAGAAAGAATGAATACTCCTCGGATTTTTAACAAATGGTTATTTCTTTTTTTGTTAACCTTTACCGTAGTGCAGGCACAACAAATACAAGATGGTGAAAAGATATATGTTTCCTCTAAAGATGCTATTCTTTTTGATCGTTATCGTCTGAATATAAAAGCCCAAAAGGAGCTTGAAACAGGTGATCTGATGGTAGAGTCTGCACTATTTTTCTTGGGAGTACCTTATAAGGGAGGAACTTTAGAAAAAGAACCGGAGGGATTGGTTGTGAATTTATCAGAATTGGATTGTTTGACTTTGGTAGAGAATGTGTTGGCTTTATCTTGGGTGACGAAACAGAATGGGACTTTTGAACTGTTTCAAGAACAATTAAAAAGAATTCGTTATCGTAATCCTCTGAAAAAAAAATTACTCTATGTTGATCGTTTGCATTATACATCAGATTGGATTTATGAGAATGAAAAGAAAGGAATTGTGAAAGATATAACGAAAAAAATAGGAGGAGAGTTATATCCTTTCAATCTTTCTTTTATGTCTACTCATTCAGATAGTTATAAACAGCTAAAAGGTAATCAGGAAGCGATTGAGGCTATCACTAAAATAGAAGCAAGGATAAACGAACGTCTTTATTATTACATTCCACAAGATAAAATCAATCGAGTGGCAAAACATATAAAACAGGGTGATATTATTTGTTTTGTAACAGATATCAAAGGTTTAGATATATCTCATTTGGGTATTGCTTGTTGGAAAGAGAATGTTTTAACTTTTATACATGCCTCTTCTGATAAAAAACAGGTAATTGTGAATGACACTCCATTGCAAAATTATGTGCAAAGTGTTAAACGACATTGCGGCATTATAATTGTACGTCCTAATTTTTGATTACTGGAATAATTCAAATGCAAATTTGGCTCCAATACTGTCATATTTCAATTTATCAAATCCGATAAAGAATGCAATATTGAAAATATGATTACCTAAACCATATCCGAATTCGGTGTAACTAGGCTTTATTGGCATCCATAATTGGCTCAGATAAAATCGTTCAGATAGAATATATTTACTAGTTTTGGGTTTGAATAGTTGAAATAAAATAAATGGACTTTCATACATAATGTGTGCTTGAACATATTTATCAGAAGCATTGAACCATTCTCTCCTAAGTTGATGAAAGACGCCTCCAAACATCTCGTCCCATGATTCTGGGAAATTTTGTCGAGTGAAATAGTTAAAATCTGCAAAATAAGTCGACTTTTTAGCTGTAAATAAACCTCCACTTACATGATAATTAAATCGTCTAGCTAGTCCCAAACGAATACATTGATGAATGTCGGCTTCTATGCGTCCATAATCTCCAGTACTCTTCCATATTCCAGGGATTGCTCGTCCGTATTCAATGGAAAATGTTGGAAAATAGGAATATAAAATCTCTTTTCGATATCCATCTCGCCAATAATATTGTTGAGGAGTATAAGATATACCAATAGAGGCAATAAAATCATGATAGTTCTCATTAATGATTTCAGTAACTTCATCTCCAGGGTCTATTGCTGATTTATTTTCCGGATTTCGTCGGTGATAGGAAACCTCTGTTTTAAGCATGAAGCCATTGAATAGTTCGATTTTATTTTGAAGTTCAATGTAATGATGATTGAAATATTCTAAATTTAGATTGTCAAAATTAAATGCAGAATCTTTCAGATGCATATTAATTTCATTAGTGATTTTGGAGGAATAGGATTGATTTGTATTTCCTGCACTTATACTAAGTACTCCTAAACGTTCCGGTAAATATTCCCAGTCTCCGGTGATACGATAATAAATCTCTTTACGTTTGAAAAGAAATCCAATTTCTGGTCGAAAACGGATTTGGCGGTCTTTGTCAAATGTTTTGCTAAGTCGGATTTGTTGTTTATAAGTTACTCCATTTCTTCCAGAATATCCTAACTGAAATGGATTTAAAAAACCAGAGTATTTCAGACGGGTTGTATTGTAATTTAAATTGACGGTGTTGGTTAGTTTTTCTGTGATT
>JAFYOM010000003.1 GCA_017560165.1 Parabacteroides sp. | reverse complement strand
GGTTCCGTTTTTTGGATAAAGAGGGTAATCTATTGGGTACCGGCGGACAAATCTTATCTAAAGTAGCTCAAATAGATAAAAGTAAGATTCATCCAGCTTTGGCAACAGTTCATTTTACAATTGCATGCGATGTAGAAAACCCTTTCTGTGGCCCCAATGGTGCAGCCTATATTTTTGCAGCCCAAAAGGGAGCAACGCCTGAAACAATTAAAGAGCTAGACAAAGGGATGTACAACTTATCTCAAGTAATCTTATCCGAAATTGGTATCAACATCATCGATTTTCCGGGAGCTGGAGCTGCTGGTGGATTAGGAGGCGGTTTTTTGGCCTTCCTACATGCAGAACTTAAATCTGGCATTCAACTGATATTGGACACCTTACATTTTGAAGAACAGATCAAAGGTGCAGATCTGATTATCACAGGAGAAGGGAAAGTGGACCAACAAACCATCATGGGAAAAGTTCCTTTCGGCATTTTACAAGTTGCTCAAAAACAACAAATACCGGTTATAGCAATCGCCGGTAGTATTGAAGATATTGAATTATTGAATAAAGCCGGATTTCAAGGAGTATTCTCAATAACCCCTAAACCTATTTCTTTAGAAAAAGCGATGGAACCCAATATGGCCCAAAAACACATACGTCAATTAGTAAGCCAAATCTTTTCAACCATCCATTCTATAAAAAATCATTTCGGATGTAAAGAAAAATAGGCCCGATATCAAAACGAATAATATCGGACCTATCTTTATTTTTCAAAATTCTTCTTTTCTGCTATGATATATTCAGGCCTTGCCTTGACTTCATCAAACAAAATACCAATATATTGTCCCAGCACTCCTACTGTTAACAATTGAACACCCCCAAAGAATATAATAGACGTCATAATAGAAGTCCAACCTATTTCTGCATGACTGAAGCCATAAATTTTTCCTAATGTAAACCAAACAGCCAATACAATACCGATAAAGACAGCTAAAAACCCCATACTCATTGCTAAATGAAGCGGTTTCTTGGAGAAATAGAGCATTGCTGTAGACGCAAACTTCCACATCTTACTCAATGGATATTTGGTTTCTCCTGCAATTCGAGATTCTCGTTCGTAATAGAAAGGAACCTGCTTGAAACCAACCCAACTAATTAGTCCACGAATATATTTTCCTCGTTCTTTCAATTGGTTGAATTGATCCATGACTTTTCGATTAATCATACGGAAATCACCCGTATCTACCGGAAAATCAACATCACTCATATAATTCAAAGTACGATAGAATAACTTTGCAGTTAACTTCTTAAACAAACTTTCTCCTTCACGGGATTTACGAACACAATAAACAACATCAGCCTGTTCCTTCTCTTGCAATGCCAAAATATCTGGGATCAATTCAGGAGGGTCTTGCATATCGGCATCTATAATTACTACAAAATCAGCATCGCAATGATTAATACCGGCCGTTACCGCCGGTTGATGTCCAAAGTTTCGCGAAAAATGAATCACCTTCACTTGAGAATCTGAAGCAGCAATCCCATCCAACATAAAACGTGTAGCATCACTGCTTCCATCGTTAATATACATAATCTCGGTCTGTAAAGAAATCTTCTTTAAAGCCTCCTTAGTTCGCCTATACGATTCCTTTAGAACCAATTCTTCGTTATAACAGGGAACAATAACCGTTAGTTTTTTCATGTATATATTTAAGCCTTAAATGTATAGAATTTATTCATTACAAAGTTTATCACTGTATAAAAAGCCATCGCAATCAACTGATTATAATAGGGATCTATCGGCAGATATGTATCGAGGACAAATACCAACAATCCCAACTGTAACAGATAACAGACTCCAAAAACAACACCAAAACGGATAGCACTTCCAATCCATTTTTCCGTACTCTTAAATGTCCACTTTTTATTCCAAATAAAACTGTTTAACACCCCGGCCATATAACCTACAACATTGGATACGACATCCGAACATCCTAACAGTTTCATCATAATCCAAATAACGACAGCTGTTATTAACGTATTAATACCCCCTACTACGCCATATTTAATGGCCTGTTTGATTGCTTTTTTCATGCTTTACTAAAACTTCCTGTATCTCCTCTTCCGAGAGTTCCTTTACATTCGTGACTGTAAAAACGGATGAGATAAAATCTCCATACTGATTACACTCATTTATGACTTGATCTAAAATCATCTTAATATCAGCCCGTACCGGAACAAGAAACAATAATTCGATATATTTTTCACCTATTGTCAACCGTTCTATTTCACAATCTGAACTCCTTAACAGATAGGGAAATTCTCTTTCTATAATATCATGCTGGTAAGTTTTGAAAGGGATTCCCTTATTGGCAACCATAAGAACATAGAAACGCAACTTCTCTCCTTTTCCACCTAAACCAGTCGAAATATAAATCTGTTTTTCATCAGACAACTCAGACTCTAGTCCAATTCGGCTTTCCATTAATGCCATATAGGCCCAATCTGCCACTTCGGGATCAGGTTCTTGAACATATTCTTCCAACATACGATAAGCCTTAACCTCATTAGTTGTGGCCAACATCGTTAAAGCATGTCTCTTTTCTCCTGCTGAAACTTCTGGATCAGCTAATGTTTCCTGTACAAATTCATAGTCAACCTTAGATCTATTCGGATCCTTCCTCATGATTTCAGAATACCTAAAATACTCCATTTGTCGCTCAACAGG
>JAFYOM010000232.1 GCA_017560165.1 Parabacteroides sp. | reverse complement strand
GCGATAATGATTGATAATACCAACATGCTATCGATGTTTATTGTTATCTGTGATAATGAAGCATGCTTCATATCAATTAAACCTATTCTTGGATATTCTTGATTCGTCATAATACTCCTCCTACATATACTCTGATAAGATGTCTTTGATATGTTGATCTAAATAATCATTACATGATATAACATGTAATCTACGTATTAGATTCTCAATACCAATTGTTTCTGCTGCTTTCGCAAAGAATCCATCTATAAACGAAGATGACATACCTTCAATTTCATTTGATAAATGAATTGTAAAATCATCATTGATATTTAATGATGATGCTTGAACGTCCCATAGCTGTCTACCATATTCATATCCAGCTAAGATTGATATACCAAGTGGTGTATCTAAACATAGACTAACCATCGTTTATTCCTCCCTGTTTTAATATCTGCATTTTTATTCATCCTTTCAATTTAATTTGATAAAGTGTAATGCATTATCATATTAATTATATAAATATCAAAAAATACATTACGTATCATCCCCCATAACGGGGGATGACGTTGTAATGCATAACAATGTTTGAGAATGCATGAGCCATATGTGTATACGTTACCTGGCTCGCTCCGGAACGATGTATCGAAAGTTTAACGTCCATGGTACATCACAGACGTTGTCCTCGGTTTATACAGTAATGCATAAACTTCATTGGCTAAACAATGGGGCATTATTTAAATAATCCATGTCGCATATTGAGCTTTTTACGCATGGTCGGGGAATTCCACACCCACTTGTGAGGTCACGCAACTTGCTCGCTTATCAGCTCTCCTCACTATTTTCTGCAAGACAGATACCGATTTCACCTTGAATCGGACGGTGTAATCCTCTTGATTACAAGATCACTCACTCTATTTGGTGAGCGTCAGAGCCTTTCCTTTTGTGGCGGTGTGGCACAACAACCTTTTGATTGAATTCGTTACAAAATCCAACTGATAAAATTAACCATTTGTTTATACAACAGATTTTCTATTATTGAGTAATATGTTATACGCATATGCCCAGTTTTCTGCTGTATCTTTGTGAAAATTAATATCGCTGAGAAGTCTGTTTTCTTTGTTCGTAATCATTGCTACAGAAATAAATGAATTTCTAAACCAACAATTTCTAAGATCTTCCGGAGTGATACTTAATAAAAGTTGATATGCTTCTCCGATTCTCGACATAATTTCACCTCATTACTCAATTTATGGTGGTGTGTGATAACAACCATTCTATTATAATAGTATGTGAGAAAAGAATATTTATTATCCTCCCCATATGGGGAGGATAATAATGGCGAATTATTCACTTTCTGTTGGTGTCCATCCATATTCATCAATTAAGATTCTACGGACTTCTGCTTTATATTTGTCAGGTACATCATCAAAAGCAAGTTTGCCTTGATATACTCTCATTGCTAAAAACTTTGCCATGTGATTACACCTCCATCATCAGTATGAGTTCCTGTACAGCTTCATTGGTAATCTCCTGTTGTTCATGAAGCATGGCAATATATTCATCCTTTGTTATCTTGCATTCTTCATATTCGTATATTGTTTTTGTTTCACCAGTTTCTTCATCCTGTTTTTCTTTGGTAACACAATTACGAGTGAGCCAAACCGTAGTAGGAGAGGAAGTACAATCAACAGCCTTTGGCATCTCAGTAGAATCAGTTTTATACCAGTTCATATTTCTCTTCCTTTCATATATTCATACTTATCATGTTCGCTTACGACCATTCTAAGACGTTTAATTTTTATCTTTGGTTTCATCCAAGTTTCAAAATACTGATGTGTGTCTAAACATTTCATTCTACCAATCATTGATAATGTTTGTACACATTCATACCAATGTAAATCAGAATGTTTATTAACTTTATTTACTTTACGTCTCGCTCGACATAAAGTGTGTTTACGTAAACAGGTTCGATTACGATGGAAAACATAACCCATGAAGTCAATAGCTCTTCCTTTTTCTTTAGTGGTATATTTATCAAAATATGAAAACTTGAATAACTGGTAATCTGGGTTCAGCTCCAACCCGATATTGTTTAAGTAGTTTATGATTTGTGGTATTGCATTTTTAAGAACGCTTTTACGGTTTCCTATGAGTACGATATCATCCATGTATCTCATATAGTGAGGTACTTTTAGTTTCTGTTTAATGAAATAATCAAAATCTTGTAGATAGTAGTTAGCAAACCATTGTGATGTATAGAACCCAATCGGTATACCGACATTTATGTCGTTTGAATCATACCATAGTATTCGAGTTAATAAACGATTAAATCGTTTATCCTTTATATGAGATGATAATTTATCATAAAGAATTCTTCTATCGATTGAATCAAAGAAATGATGTATGTCCATTTTAAGAACCCATAATGGTTTATTGTCATATCGTTTTATCCACTTTTCTAAGTATTTCTTTCCATATAAACCACCTCTGTCAGGAACAGAAGCCACACAGAAATCATACATTCCTTTCATAAAGAAAGATTCAAGTTCATTACATACAAGATGATGTATGATATGTTCCGTATTTGACGGAGGATATATCAATCTATCTTTATTGGAGTTTGGTTCATGATATATTTTCGGATATTTCATTCCTTGTATTGGAAGTGTTTCATTCATTAATCCTTCTCTAAGCTTTGATAACTCTTGAGAATATCTCGGTTCTGTTATGAATCGTTTCAATGCAGGGGTTTTCTTTCTATTGGATAGAGCAACATGAGCGGTATGGCGGATGGTATCTTCATCCAATAGATTATCATATAAATCCGACAAGGTTTTCATTAACATATTCTCCTTATGTTTATAGACTATAGGCGTTTCGACATTGCTACTAAGCCTACCCTATAGCGTCTAATTTTTGCACATTAGCATCGATTTAGCGGTGCATTGAAAGGCTGACCTTTAAGAGTATTATAAACACATTGCGACGCACCAATATTCCAATTCGAATTAACAGAGGTATTGTTCAGATTCAAATAGCGAGCTGAGCAATTGAATCCATTGTCACAGTTGCCTCCGAAAATCAGAATACGGTACGTGTCTCACCACTAAACCGTTTCTATTCTTCTACCATCTAACCATACTCTACCCATTTCCCCGGCTGTGACAAGCACAGCCGGAAGAGGATTAGAGGTGGTTAAAACAAGGCGACGCACCAAGAGACCAAGCCGAATAAACAGAGGTATCGCTCAGACTCAAAGAGCGAGCCGAGCAAAGGAATCCACGGCCACAGTGACCTCCGAAAATCAGAAGACGGTCAGCTCCGCTAGATTGCCAGAAATAAGAACAATAACCTTTGTTTTTATCGCCTGAAGTTGAGATAGGTATATTACCATAAAATCCGGTAGATTGATTCTGTAAATAGTTACCTGATGGAGGTGTGAGAGATAATGTCTCATATGTTTCATCCGGTAACAAAGCTCCACTACCAGTAGGTGCAGTCGCATAATAAGGTGCAAACATTTTGACCTTATAAATACCATTAATAAGATGTAGTCCTAAACATCTATCCCATCGGTTACCCCATAAATCCTCTATATGGAATACCCTGACGTGATGTGAACCATCTTCTGTGCTTGGTGTATTTCCTGTACCCTCATCGGTTCCCCAGAATTGAGCACATGCTGCTTTAGTTGTACCATCGTATTCGTATCCACCTTTACAGAAACCAGCTGTACTTGAATCAGTTTTAATTACACCTTTACCAAATTTCCATCTGGATGATGTATGTTTAGATATCAATGTGAGTAAGTCGGATATTAGTTCATGTTTAGCAAAATCCCATATTTGCCAACCATTGTTCGTTGTTGCTATAGCTTTTGCTGCATCTAATTCATATCCAATACCACCAGTTGTGTTCCATGGTGTTTTTCCAGCAAGTGAACGGAGTTTACCATTACTATCTTTGAAACCTTTGAACATTGGGAGATACATATTTTCATTGATTCTACCAGAAGCACCCTGATGTGCATATGCTGTAAAACCACCTTGTGGATATTG
>JAFYOM010000231.1 GCA_017560165.1 Parabacteroides sp. | reverse complement strand
TTAATAGACTTATGAAAGGTTAAATCTTGATCTGTATTATCTAATGATATAAAGCGTATAATATTATTATCTGGGGTTTTAATATCTGCATAAAAATAATTTTCCCCAAAAGGCTGTTTAATTGTATAATTTTTTCTGTTAAAAAGGATTTCATTTAAATCTTGTTTACTTAAATAATATGAAGTATTATCTGTTAGCATATTTTGATCATGATTTCCAATACAAAAGAAACTAGGAATATTATTTTGGGAATAAAAGAAAGAGTTAAAAGCTGAAAGATACATTCTTGCTTCCATTGCGGTGGTTGTTTCCATATTACTAATCAAATCGCCAGTTGCTACTATTGCATTGATTTTTAGATTTTTTTGGTTTGCAAAATGAATCGCTTCCATCAAATTTTTAGGAAAACTATAATGATTATCTGTACTCCAGTTTGATAAATGTATGTCTGAAATATGAACAATTTTAAATCGTTCATATAAATAGTCTTTCTTTAGAGTTGTTTCATTTGTTTGATCATTGGACTTATACATGATATCGTATAGTGCCTGTGTGGTTTTATCATTGTTTATCTGAAAATCTTCAATAGAAAGATTGTTCTCAGTGCTGCAAGCACAAAGAATAAAGATGAATAAAACAGTCTGTAGTATTTTATACCTATATCCTATCATACAAGAATACTTCTTTAGTAAATATGCAAATGTATAAAAAATATTGATTTTAAAAGAATTGAGCACATGGCATTTTGTAGTCTCTCTCTTTTCTTTACATCATGTATTTTTTATTATTTCGGACTTATTTTGAATTACTTTGGATGTAATTGTAAATTATGTTCGAGGGAATTTCTTGTTTTTTAGTTGTTTTTTTAAAGAACATCCAGAACAACCTATACAAGGATCAGAAGAATGATGATTAGGTTGGGTAAATAAACGGTAGAATTTAATCCCTACATAGATAATGACTAATAAACCTACGAGTATGATAGTTATTTCTTGCCACATAGTTTAACCGATGAGGTTTAACAGAATCATTCCTGCTTGATAAACAATAAATGAGACAATCCATGCTAATAGGCAGGTATAAGTTATAACAAATACTCCCCATTTCCATGATCCTGATTCACTTATAATAGCAGAAACCGTTGCGATACATGGAAAATAGATAAGCACAAAAAGCATAAAACTTAATGCAACTAAAGGAGTGAATATATTGTTCCCTTTTTCATCTTTGTCTTGCTGGAGTCGTTCAGTGAGAATCTGATTGTCTTCTGAATTTCCAGTGTATAATACACTTAACGTACTAACTACGACTTCTTTTGCAGCCATTCCGGTTAGCAGACTGATACTCATTTTCCAATCAAATCCTAATGGTTCTAGAATAGGTTGAATCGTATGTCCAATACGGGCAATATAGGAATCTTGTGTCTTTATGTGGGTTTGTTCAACAGTTGTAGATAAATAATCTGTTGATGATTCGTTTTGGCGGGGATAGTATCCTAAGAACCAAATGATAATGGAGGCTATTAAGATAATACCTCCCATCTTCTGAAGGTATTGTTTGGCCTTTTCCCACATGTGGATCAGTATTGATTTACCTGTCGGCATACGATAGGGAGGAAGTTCCATTACAAATGGGACGTCCTCTTTGGAAAAAAGGTATCGTTTAAATAAACGTGCCATCAATACCGCCAACAAAATACCTGTAGAGTATAAGATTAGCATAACTGTACTGGCCGTTTTAGGGAAGAAGGCACTTGTCAGTAATACATAGACTGGAAGACGAGCACTACAACTCATTAAGGGATTGACCAGCATAGTAATCATGCGGCTGTTACGGCTTTCGATCGTACGGGATGCCATGATAGCTGGGACATTGCATCCAAACCCCATAACTAATGGAATAAAGGATTTCCCATGCAACCCCATCTTATGCATAATTTTATCCATGATAAAGGCCGCTCGTGCCATATATCCGGAGTCTTCCATAAAAGATATAAAGGCATAGAGTATCAAAATATTAGGAAGGAAGACTATTACTCCTCCTACACCTCCAATGATTCCATCGACCAATAGGTCTTTGAGTGGACCTGCACTCATGTTATTGCGGATAAAATTGCTTATCCAACCAACTAATGTCTCAATCCACATCATTGGATATTCTCCTAAACGGAATGTGGCTTCAAACATAATCCACATGAATAGGATGAAAATAGGAAAACCTAATACTTTATTTGTTACGAAAAGATCAATGATTTGTGTACTACTAACATCTTGTATTTTGCTTGGATCATAAGTCTCACGCAAAGCTCCGGATATAAATCCATAACGAGCATCAGTGAAAGCAGTTTCACTATCTTCATTAAGAATATTTTTAATTTGTGTTACATTTCGATCACGTTCCTGTATTACTTTTTCGGAGTTTGGCATCTGTTTGATGAAATTTTCAATCTCCGAATCTTTTTCTAATAGTTTGATTGATAAGTTTCGTTTAGATAAACTTTTGGTGACGTTTCCTGTCTCTTTTAAAGATTCTCTAACATTTAGAATTGCCTTTTCTAGTACGTCTCCATAGTTTATATGAGTATGACGAAGAACAGGATCTTCTTCTTCATAAACTTTGATAATGCGATTAAATAACTCTTCTATACCAAAACCTGTTTTACTAATAGTTGGAACTATCGGTGTACCTATCATGCCTGATAAAGAATGGTAGTCAAATTTATCTCCTCTTCTTTGTAATTCATCGTACATATTTAAAGCAATAACCATACGTACGTCCATGTCAATCAGTTGGCATGTTAAATAAAGGTTTCGTTCTAAATTAGATGCATCAATCACGTTGATAACCACGTCTGGTTGTTCTTCATTCAAATGTTTACGAACGTATAACTCTTCCGGTGTATAAGCTGAAAGAGAGTAGGTCCCCGGTAGGTCAACGATTTTGAATGTATATCCATTTTGATAAAAAGTTGCAGCTTTGGCATCAACTGTTACACCACTGTAGTTCCCTACATGTTCATGTGCTCCAGAGGCAAAATTGAAAAGAGAGGTTTTTCCACAATTAGGATTTCCAACTAATGCAACATTGATGGTTTTCCCTTTATGAAGAGCAATTGCTTGTAGGCTTTCTTCTGAAGGGAATGTATAAGTATTAAAAGAACGAGCTTTGAGTGTATTGGCTTCTGTAAATTCAGTTGCACTTACTACTTCAATCATGTGTGCATCATTACGTCTTAAAGATATATCATAACCCATTACTCGGTAATGGATTGGATCTTTAAGTGGGGCATTTTGGATAACAGTAACCTCTTTCCCTCGGATAAATCCCATTTCAATAATGCGTTTACGGAATGCTCCGCGTCCCATTACTTTTACAATGACCCCTTTTTCTCCTGTTTGAAGCTCTGATAATTTCATTTCTATTAATCTTATGCAAAAGTAGTATGAAAAGAGAACAAAGACAATACTGTATTATAGGTATTTTAGTAGTTTTGTTTCTTGAAAGGATTTATTTAGGCAAATATGAAGCAAAAAGTGATTATAGGATTAGGCTCTAATTGGAAAAGTGAAGTTCACATACAACAAGCAAATAGATTATTAATGGATTATTTTGAAGAGATTCATTTTTCGGAACCTGTCTATACAGAACCTATCGGGATGTCTCAGTCCAATCTTTTTCTAAACCAAGTAGCCATAGCTTATACTTTTCGTCCGATAGAGGAGGTGAAAACTGCTTTAAAATCGATGGAGAAACAGTTGGGTAGGACTCCTCAATCTAAACAACAAGGAATAATTCCTATTGATATAGATTTATTGCAATGGAACGATCAGATATTTAAACCAAAAGATTTAGAAATCGCTTATATCCGACAAGGTATAGATGCTATTTCTTTCGGAATGTTAAAATAATAAATGGTGCAAATATAAATCCTATGTTTCCACTTGCTTTGATGAATCCATTTAAACATTTTACGATGAATGAGAAAATTTTATTTTTTCGTTGAGAGTTGTAAAATCCTTTTTCAATTTGCACGGAAAAACCATAAGGTTGTACAATGGAACGATAGGTTTCAATAGGTAAAATACGTTCAGTCCAATTCCCATTCGAAGGATCACAGGTGTTATATGAATCTTTTAACGTAGGATAATTGTTTTGGATGATAGCTTTATGTATGTCAGAAAAAATAAG